>JBCCIS010000065.1 GCA_039028155.1 Pseudomonadota bacterium | reverse complement strand
CCGACAAGGAAGAGCCAGGTGTTCTCGACCGCCGAGGACAACCAGACCGCGGTGACCATCCGCGTCTTCCAGGGTGAGCGCGAGATGGCGTCCGACAACAAGCTGCTCGGCCAGTTCGATCTGGTTGGCCTGCCGCCGGCGCCGCGTGGTCTGCCCCAGGTCGAGGTCACCTTTGACATCGACGCTAACGGCATCGTCAACGTGTCGGCCAAGGACAAGGCGACCGGCAAGGAACAGCAGATCCGTATCCAGGCCTCCGGCGGTCTCTCCGACGATGAGATCGACCAGATGGTCCAGGACGCCGAGGCCAACGCCGAGGAAGACAAGAAGCGGCGCGAACTGGTCGAGGTGCGCAACCATGCGGACGCGCTGATCCACACGACCGAACAGCAGCTTTCCGAGCACAGCGACAAGATCGGCGAGACCGAGAAGAACGCCATCGAGGCTGCGGTGACCGAGCTGAAAGAGGTCAAGGACGGCGACGATGTCGAAGCCATCCAGACCAAGACTCAGGCGCTTGCCGAAGCGGCCATGAAACTGGGCGAGGCCATGTATCAGGCCGAGCAGCAGGCACAGGCCGATGGCGGCGGCGAGGGCCCCGGTCCCGATGCCCCAGGCTCGGGCGACCCCGATATCGTCGATGCCGAGTTCGAGGAAGTCGACGACGAGAACAAGAAGTCTGGCACCGGCAACGCCTAAGCGTTGTGACTGGGCCTAGCTGATAGCGCATTAGGCCGCGCCGGCGATCTTCGTCCGGCGCGGCTGCGCGTTTCGGGGCAGGCAGAACATCAATGGCGAAACGCGACTATTATGAAGTGCTCGGCGTTACCCGTAGCGTCGAATCGAGCGAGCTTAAGTCGGCATACCGCAAGCTCGCGATGCAGTATCACCCCGACCGTAACCCCGGCGACGGCGAAGCCGAGGTCAAGTTCAAGGAAGTCAACGAGGCCTATGAGGTCTTGAAGGACGGTGAAAAGCGCGCCGCGTATGACCAATTCGGTCATGCCGCGTTTGACGGCGGGATGGGTGGCTTCGGCGGCGGGGGTGCTCACGACTTCAGCTCCAGTTTTGCCGACGTGTTCGACGATTTGTTCGGCGAGTTCATGGGCGGTGGACGTCGTCGCGGCGGTGGCCAGCAAGGCGGCCAGCGCGGCTCCGACCTGCGCTACAACATGGAGATCTCGCTGGAGGAGGCTTATCAGGGCAAGCAGGCGAAGATCCGCGTCCCCACCCACGTGGTGTGCGAGGCCTGCAACGGCACCGGCGCCAAGGATCCCAACGCGACGGTCACCTGCCAGACCTGCGGCGGCTACGGCAAGGTGCGCGCCCAGCAGGGTTTCTTTTCGATCGAACGCACCTGCCCGACATGTGGTGGCGCCGGCAAGATGATCCAGGATCCCTGCGGGGCGTGCTCGGGCACCGGCCGGGTGCAGCGCGACAAGACCCTTAACGTTTCGATTCCCGAGGGTGTCGAGGACGGTATGCGCATCCGTCTGTCGGGCGAGGGCGAGGCCGGCATGCGCAGTGGGCCGGCGGGCGATCTCTATATCTTCCTTTCAATCAAACCCCACGCCATCTTTCAGCGCGACGGCACGACGGTCTTTTGTCCCGTGCCGATCCCGATGACCACGGCAGCGCTGGGCGGCTCGATCGAGGTGCCGACCATCGAAGGCAAACTCGCCAAGCTTTCGATACCGTCGGGCACCCAGTCCGGACGTCAGTTCCGCCTGCGCGGCAAGGGCATGACGCCGGTCCGTGGCGGCATACGCGGCGACATGATAATCGAGACGGTCGTCGAGACGCCGGTTCATCTGACGTCTAAGCAGAAAGAACTGCTGAAGGAATTTGATGAAGCCGCGACGGGCAAACCAAAGCACCATCCGGAGTCGGAAGGTTTCTTCGCCAAGGTAAAGGAGCTCTGGCAGGATCTAACGGAGTAGGGCGGTTGTTGGTCTAGCTGCATCGCCAGCCCGCTCCCCCTCCCGGCCACGCCAAGGATACTGCCATGGGTGGCCTCGGCGAAAACGCCTCCCGGCGTTTTGCCCCGGAGGAGGGGGAGCGGGCTGGTGCCGGCAGCAAGCAACAACCCCCGCCCTGATTTCGCCATTGGCCTTGGCCACCATCGGCTCCATCATGACGACAGTCTCCATCACGCTGTGAGGTGATGTCCCGTGCGCACCTTGTTGACGGTCTTGACGCTTGCCCTGGCGGCCGCCGGAACGGCGCGGGCCAGCGATCAGACCACCACCATCCGTGACATGCAGACGGCATGCGGCGGCGTCTTTGCGGTCGCTGATACCGATGGCGACGCCTGGGTCACGCGGGCCGAGGCCGAACTGTCGCTGATGGAGAGTTTCCTGCTGTCGGACGGCAACGCGGACGGCGTCGTGACCCGCGAGGAGTTCACCTTGTGCCGCGTCGGGTCGGGCGCCGTGACGGTGACGCGAACCGCCACGGTTCTGCGCGCCGACGACGTGTTTTTCACCGTCGACACCGACAACGACCAGCAGATCTCCCGCGAGGAATGGTTTGCCGCAGTCGAGGCGCGCTACACCAGCATCGATTCCGCCGGCCAACCGATTGCCGTCGCCACCTATCGCACGGCGACTGCCGATATTGCCGGCAGCTCTGACGCGCTCGACCAGAATGGCGACGGCTACGTGTCGTTGGAGGAAGTGTCGAATGATGCCGCGCGCGTGTTCGCGACGCTGGATGCCAATGGCAACCGCAACCTGAGCCCGGCCGAGTTCACCGCTTTTCGCGTCCACACCACCGCATCGACGGAGGAAGAGGCGCGCGAACAGGGTGTCCACGACCTCGCCGAAACATGGGCCGGTCTCGATGCCGACGGCGACGAGGCCCTGACGCTGGACGAATACCGCGCCTATGGCGACATCCAGTTCAAGGCCGCCGCCGAACAGGCGGGATCGGACCCGGAGGTCGCGGTGCCGCTCAGCGCCTTCACTGGTGAAACCGACGGGTGACGCCGGCACCGCCAAGGGCTAAACATCAATCATGACAGTTCGCGTCGGGATAGCCGGTTGTGGCGGGCGTATGGGCCGAACGCTGATCGAAGCGGTTGGCCAGACGTCTGGCGTGACGGTCGCAGGCGGATCGGAGCGCCCCGATAGCGATGCGGTCGGACGCGATGTCGGGACGATAGCCGGTTTTGAGCCGATTGGCATCGAAGCAACCGGCGATCCTGCGTCGCTGTTCGACGCATCGGATGTGGTCATCGACTTCACCACACCGTCGCTGGCCTTGAGTCACCTCGAACTCGCGCGATCGACCGGCACGGCGCTGGTCATCGGTACGACCGGCCTGGACGATGTCGGCCGCGCGGCGATGGTCGCCGCCGGTGACGATGCCGCCATCGTGTTCGGCGCCAACATGAGCCTGGGCGTCAATCTTCTCCTAGGCCTCACGCGCCAGGTCGCCGCGGCGCTGGACGACGACTTCGATATCGAGGTCGTTGAGATGCACCATCGCCACAAGAAAGACGCGCCATCAGGGACAGCCCTGGCGCTCGCCGAGGCGGCGGCCGAAGGCCGCGGTGTCGCGCTCGGCGATGTCGCCGACCGGGGCCGCGACGGTTTGACCGGCGCGCGCCAACGCGGCGCCATCGGCCTGGCCGCACTGCGCGGTGGCGATGTGGTGGGCGACCACACGGTGATCTTTGCCGCCGATGGCGAACGCATCGAGATCGGCCATCGGGCGTCGAGCCGCGAAATCTACGCGCGCGGCGCGCTCAAGGCGGCCGCTTGGGCTGCCAACCGCGAGCCCGGCTTCTATGGCATGGCGGACGTTCTGGGCCTCACCTGATAAATTCCTCTCGTGGTCGCGCAAAGGTGCGCGAGCGAACATCGAGGAGAAGTTCATGAACGTCGTCGTTATCTCACCCGTGATTTCGCTAGTTGCCGGGATCGCCATCCTGATCTTTCCGCGCCTCTTGAACTACATCGTCGCGGCCTATCTGATCATCGCCGGTATTCTTGGACTGGCCGGCGGCATGTCCGCCGGCGGCTAGCGCGGATCATGGTGAGGTGGAACCGTTTGACGGACCCACCTCACCATGTGAATCCGCTCTCAATCTATGAGGTGAGCAGAGTCTCATGCGCTGATGGCATCGCGAAGCGATACCATCAAAACAGGATCTTCTCTAAAGCGCGCGGCCGGCGCGCCGGTTGACGATGTAGGCGCCGACCAGGATCAGCACGAGGCCCACAAGGGCACTCCAGGGCAGGCGCTCGTCCAGCACCAGCGCGCCGATGACGACCGCGACGATGGGCGCCACATAGGCGACCAGCGAGGCGCGGGTCGCGCCGACCCGTACCAATAGCCTGTAGAACAGGAAACCGGGCAGGGCGCTGCCGAACAGCCCGATGATGACCAGGCAGCCCAGTGCCGTGTCGCTGGGCGCCAACGTCCACGGCTGATCGAGGATCAGGCTCAGCGGAACCAACCAGACGACCGCCGCGAGCTGGGAGGCCGTCACGATGACCATGGGGCCAATCGAACTTATCCGCCGGCCGATGATGTTGGCCGCACCGATGCTGACCGCGCCAGCGAAGGTCGCGATCTGACCCAAGAGGTGGTTGCCGAAATCGAACAGGGCGGCCGGCCCGATGATCGCGATCACACCCATGAATCCGATCAAGACACCGGTGAAACCCATCGGCGTGAAACGCTCGTCCTGAAAAAACAGGTGCGCCAGGACGAACGTCACAATCGGCACGAATCCAATGATGATGCCGGCCAGGCCGGACTCAATGTGAAGTTGTCCCCACGAAACCAGCACCATGGGCAGCACCAGGCTGGCGAAGCCAAGGGCTGTGATCCACCACCAGATCGGACCCCACGGTGGCAATCTGAGGCCCATCAGCCGCAGCACCGACCACAACGCCAGGAACGAGATAACTGATCTGGCGGCCGTCAGCGTGATCGGCGGGATCTCTGTTACCGCGACGTTGATGAACAGAAACGATCCGCCAAAGCCGGTGGCGCATATCAGAGCAAAAACGGCATCCGCCCAACTCATCCGGCGTATGCGTGGTAAATCGCTGCGACTCAATACCGGCTATCCCATCCGTCGCGCTCTGCTCGGCCTCGTCAATTTCTGACGTTCTTCGTGCACCAGGACATCAACCGATCGGCGTGGGCCGAGGTCGGGTTGACGTAACTCATCCAAACGTGTGGTGGACTATAGCGACTGCAGACGCGAACTAAATGACCCCAATCACAACTTTGCGATTGTTACGAAATACAACCTCAAATTCAACGCCAATGGCCGGTTTCTCGGCGCTAGCGGTGGATGGTTGAGGGACGGCCGGGAACGGATTCTCGCAAAACTGGAACCGCTCTAGGTCGCTGTTTGCCAGCTCTTGGTGGACGGGTCGCGCCAGTCTTCAATGGCCCGGCGCAGGGCCTGGGCGACCTCGAGGCGCTCGTCGGCGGTCAGGAAACTGCCGATCGTTACGGTGCGCCCATGGGACGAGAGCTGGAGTTTGCTGTCGTGTTCCGGCGGATCGTCCATGTTGACGCGCACCCAATGGGGTTGGAACTGCCACGACTTCAACGGTCGGTGCGGCACGGACCGCGTAACGGTAAGGGTCTTCTCGTCCAAGCGTACGGACTCGACCATGCGGCCGCTGCGGTAGTTCAGGTGGAAGGCACCCCAGACCAGAAGCACCTCCAACCCGCAAAATCCGGCCACTGGCCATGCGCCCAACGTGGAGAAGGCCAGGCCAACGCCGCCCAGCGTGATGACGAGAACGGCCATCAGCAGCCAGAAACCGCGGCGCGGCAGAGAGCGGTTCGGCGTCAGCACCGCGTCGAAATAGTACCGGCGTGCGCGGTCCGTGGTGTCGGATGGCGTCATGGCGGCGGATTATAGGACCGCGCGATCCGTCCTCAAAATCAACCTTGTCCGGTCAATCCCGGCGGCGGCCTTCGTCTACCGGTACGGCGATACAAACAGGCTTGGATCTCATCTAGGATGGCCGCCATGAAGGCGGCCGATATCGATTGTTTTTTTGCTGAACTGGAGCGCGTGATTCCAGCACCGAAAACGGAGTTGGAGTACGGCAATGTGTTCACGCTGCTGGTCGCCGTCGTGTTGTCGGCCCAGGCGACGGACAAGAGCGTCAACGAAGCGACACCCGCCTTGTTCGCCAAGGCTTCGACGCCGGAAGCCATGGTCGCGTTGGGCGAAGACGCCGTGCGCGAGCACATCAAGACCATTGGTCTTTTCAATTCCAAGGCCAAGAACGTCATCGCGCTATCGCACATGCTGATCGACCAACACGACAGCGAGGTGCCGCGCGACCGCGATCTTTTGCAGGCGCTGCCCGGCGTCGGCCGCAAGACCGCGAGCGTCGTCATGAACGAAGCGTTCGGCGAGCCAACCATTGCGGTCGACACCCACGTCTTCCGGGTTTCCAACCGCACCGGACTGGCGCCGGGAAAGACGCCGCTGGCGGTCGAGCAGAAGCTGGAAAAGGTCGTCCCCGACCGCTGGAAACCGTCCGCCCATCACTGGCTGATCCTGCACGGGCGCTATACCTGCCTGGCCCGCAAACCGAAATGCTGGGACTGTGTCGTGAAGACCTGCTGCCCATTCAAGGACAAGACGCCGGATCCCGCCGACGAGCCGGTCAAGCATAAGGGCCGCAAGCTGGCGCCGCCGTCGGCGGGCCGACCAAAAAGGACCGCAAAGAAGAGCGTCAAGCGAAAGGCGAAGAAAAAGGCGAAGCGTTAACCGGCGGCCGGTTTGATGATGGTGCGGAAGCAGGCATCGCGCGAGCGCTCGTCCGTACCCTGGCTCTGCACGTCGACATAGGTCACGCCTTCGCCTTCATAGAGGAAGACATCGACATAGCAGTTGGCGCCGCGATAGCGCCACATGGCCGCGCCGTCCTCGCTCCATATGAACTCGGGATCGCCAAGCATGGTGCGGACTTCCGTATCGGCCTTGTGCAGCAACTGGTCGGGCCCGACGGCGTCGTCACCCGGTGATTGGATCGAGGGCGCCGGTTCAATCTCCGTTGTTGCCGTCTCTTCTGGTGCTTTGGCCGCGCAGGCGGCGGCGGCCAGACATAGTGCGAGGACAACGAAACGCGTCACGTCTTCTGCACCGCACCGGTGCGCCGTTGGACGTCGTGATAGATGTGGGTGACGAAGCACGCTGCCAGAACCGGTGCCGCCAAGTTGAGGATCGGCACGGAGAAGGCGAGCGTAATCAGCGCGCCGGCGATCAACAGGCGCAGCCGGTTGGCGCCGCGCCATGCCTTGACCTCGGCCGGCGGCATGCGCCGGAACCCGACGGCCTCGGCGTACTCCCGGCCGAACAGGTAACCGTTCAACAAATAGAAGACGATGATGTTGACGATCGGGATGAAGTAGAACGGGATGGCGACGATGTTCCACAGGATCAGCGCGCCGGTGAAGCGCAGCATGGCGGAGATGTCGGTCGCAATGGTCGAACCCTTGGCCGGTCCCAGCTCCGGATAGCGTTTTTCTTCGACGGCGCCGATGATGCGGTCGAGATAGAACGCCGCGACGTTCTGGGCAATGACGGCGAAGGCCAGCCACATCAGCAACAGGTAGCCGACGCCAACAAGGAACTTGACCAGGATATCGACCAGGTTGCCGAAGAACCCCGGGTTGTCGGACACCCAGTTCTCCGCGTCCAGGCTATCCACGCCCCAGCCGAGCAGACCGCCCAGGATGATGAAAATCAAAAGCGTCCAGCCGATGACCCACCACAGGACATTGCGCACGCGGGCAATGCCCAGGTCTTCGAAAGCCTTGGTCAGTGCCGTTATCATGCGACATGCCTCCCATCATCGGGGCCTGGCTCTGCGCCCCGCTTGCCCCGCGGATCGAGCGGCACCTGACCAGCCAATCCGTAAAGGTGCTCGGCCACGGCGGCCCAACCCAACAGGCGGCCATCGCTGTGGGGCGGGCCGACGATCTGCAAACCGACAGGCAGACCGGCTTTGGTGAAACCGCAGTTGATCGAGATCACCGGACAGGTGGTCAACGTGATGACCGAGGTGATCATGATCCATTCGACATAGTTGTCGAAGCGCTGGCCGTTCAGCTCGGGCAGGTAACGCATGTCGAGCGGCAGCGCCGGGACGATGGTCGACGGCAGGGCGAGCGCGTCATGATCGCGGAAAAAGGCGAGCATGCGGTGGAACAGGGCGCCGCGGATGCGATGGGCGCGGCTGATCTCCTCGCGGGTCAGCGTGCGACCCTTCTCGATGTTCCAGATGTTCTCCGGCTTGAACTTGTCGCGGTGGACGTCGATCTCGTGCTCGTGCCCGTTGATGAAGCCAAGCGCGCGGAAGGTCTGGAAGGACTCCGGTGCGTCGGAGAAGTCGATCGCGGCGTCGGTGACCTCCGATCCCAGCTCGGCAAACCGTTCTGTCGCGGCGCGGCACAGAGCGTCGACCTCTGGAGCCACGGTCGTGATGCCGAGATCCGCTGAATAGCCGATGCGTTTGGGTGCACTGCCCTCAGACAGCGCCTTCAAGACCTGGTCGACATAGGACGTCGCCGGCGCCGCACGCGACAACGGATCTTCCTCGTGGATGCCGGTCATGGCGTCGAGCATGAGAGCGGTATCCGGCACGTTGCGCGCCATGGGACCGGCGACCGGCTGGTCGGCGAACGGGTAGGGATCGGGACCCTTGGCGACGATGCCGGGCGTCGTGCGGTAGCCGACGATGCCGCAGAAGCTGGCGGGGATCCTGAGGCTGCCGCCCAGGTCCGACCCGGTCGCGATCCACACTTGGCCCGCTGCCAGCGCCGCGCCGGATCCGCCGGACGAACCGCCCGGTGTGTGGCCGAGATCCCAGGGATTGGCGGCCGCGCCCAGCACGCTGTTGAAGCTTTGCCCGCCAGCACCGAACTCCGGCACGTTGGACTTGCCCATGGTAATGGCGCCGCGCTCCTCCAGCCGCTCGACCATGATGTCGGAACGCTCGGGCACGTTGTCGGCATAGATCGGTGAGCCATAGGTCGTGCGAACACCCGCGACGTCGTCCAGTTCCTTGACCGCCATGGGCAGACCGTGAAGCGCGCCGGGGCCTTTGTAGGCCGGACGCTCGCCCGCCATGATCGCCTTGGCATGATCGCGGGCGCGGTCCAGGCATAGCGTCGGCATCGCATTCATGGCGCCGTCGGTGGCTTCGATACGCGCCGCCGAGGCCTCAACCATGTCGAGCGGCGAGACCTCGCCCTTCGCCAACAGGTCGACGGCCTGACGTGCTGTCAGACGGTAAAGATCGGTCATGATCGAGGTCCAAGGAATGCGCTGGCGGACATCGGGATCGATTTTCGCCCGGCCCCACCATGGCGAGGCTGGACGGGTCACGCAGCCGTCCTATACTCCGGCTCCCGCCACGTCCAGACCCGAAAGCGTCTTCATCCCATGACCGATACGAAATTTGATGTGCTTGCCGTCGGCAACGCGATTGTCGATGTGCTTGCCGAATCGAGCGATGCCTTCCTTGAGGAACAGAGTTTGGTCAAGGGCGCGATGCGGCTGATCGATGAGAACGAGGCAGATACGCTCTATGCTGCTATGGGACCAGGCGTCGAGGTCTCCGGCGGGTCCGCCGCCAACACGGCTGCCGGGGTCGCCGCGCTCGGCGGTCGCGGCGCCTTTGTCGGCCGGGTCCACGATGACAGCCTGGGCAAGGTCTTTGCCCACGATATTCGCGCCCAGGGTGTCAGCTTCGAAAGCGAGACGGCGACCTCGGGACCGCAGACCGCGCGTTGCCTGGTTCTCGTGACACCCGACGCCCAGCGGACGTTGAACACCTATCTGGGCGCCTGCGTCGGCCTGCGCGAGGCCGATATCGACCCGGCCGGGGTCGCGGCGTCCAAGGTGGTCTACCTGGAAGGCTATCTTTGGGACGCGCCGGAGGGCCCGGCAATCTTTGCCAGCGCGGCGGAAGCGGCCAAGCAGGCCGGGCGCGAGGTGGCGATGACGCTGTCGGACCCGTTCTGTGTCGACCGGCATCGCGCCGCGTTCCGGGACTTTGTCGCCGGCTCGGTCGATATCCTGTTCGCCAACGAAGACGAGATCAAATCGCTCTATGAGGTCGAGGCATTCGACGAAGCCGCCGACCGCGCGGTTGTTGACGTGACGGTCGCGGCGTTGACCCGCAGCGAGAAGGGCTCGGTGATCTGCCGGGGCGCGGAACGTCACGCGGTCGATGCGCGGTCGGTCAAGGTCGTCGACACGACGGGCGCCGGCGACCTTTATGCCGCCGGATTTCTCTATGGCTATACGGCTGGCGAGGACTTGGCGCGCGCCGGGACCTATGGCTCGATCTGTGCCGGTGAGGTCATCAGCCATCTGGGCGCACGGCCTCGCGCTAACTTGAAGAGCTTGATCGCCGAGCAACTGGGATAAGATACCGCGCCGCGTTCCAAGAACAGGAGGTCCGACCATGCCGAAGATCGAATTGATTACCGCCGAGGTCTGTCCCTACGCCCAGCGCACGCACATGGCCTTGCTCGAGAAGGGTCTGGCGTTCGAGCGTCGCGAGGTCGACCTGTCGAACAAGCCCGACTGGTTCAACGAGGTCTCGCCCTACAGCAAGGTCCCGGTCGTCAAGATCGGCGATGACGTCGTCTATGAGTCGGCGATCATCAACGAGTTCATCGACGAAGCCTATCCCGACCCAGCGATGATGCCGCGCGATCCCGTCGCCCGGGCCAAGGCGCGCATCTGGATTGACTACTGCAACAACGTCTGGGTCGAGGACAGCTACGAGCTGTTGTTCGCCAAGGACCCAGCCAAGCAGGCGGAGCTGAGGATCAAGGTCGAGGACCAACTTCGAAAGATTGAGTTCGATGGCATGCGTCAGCTCTCCGACGGCCCCTACTGGCTGGGCGATGAGGTCTCCATGGTCGATCTGACCTATTACCCGTTCTTCGAGCGCTTCGGCGCCATCGCGCATCACCGCAAGGCGTCGATCCCGGAGGAATGCACGCGGATCCGGGCCTGGTATGACCTGATGGCGAGCCGCGACTCCGCCAAGGCCACCGCCCATGACGACGCCTATTACATCGACCGCTACAGGAAATGGGTCGACGAGGCCGCATAGCCCGGCGCGCTGCCTGGCCCGACCCGACGAACGTTGCAAGGACGGACCATGTTCTATGAACCACGCCATGGCCACGGCCTGCCGCGCGACCCCTTCAAGGCGCTGGTCGCGCCGCGGCCGATCGGATGGTTCACGACGCTGAATGCGGCGGGCCAGGTGAACCTGGCGCCCTATAGCTACTTCAACGCCATGGGCGACGATCCGCCGGTCATCATGTTCTCCGGCGGCGCCCGCCTGGACGCCAATCACAAGGACAGCGTCGCCAACGCCCAGACCTCAGGCGAGTTCGTCCACAACATGGTGACGTGGGATCTGCGCGAGGAGATGAACACGACCTCCGATGAAGTTCCCCACGGCGTCGACGAAGCGGCGTTGGCGGCGCTCGATCTGGTGCCGTCCCGGCTGGTCAAACCGCCCCGGGTCAAGGCGTCGCCGGTGGCACTGGAGTGTCGCTATCTGCAGACCATCGAGGTTCCGCAGAACGGGCCAGGGGGTCCCAACAAGGTGGTTTTGGGCGAGGTCGTGGGTATTCATATCGACGATGGGATCTTGAAGGATGGCCGGGTTGATCTTGCCGCGGTCCGTCCGATCGCTCGGCTCGGCTATGCCGAATACACCATCGTCGAGACAGTGTTCCGGATGTTGAGGCCGGGTATCGAGCCGGATCGGCCGTCGTCATCCTGATCGGTACGCGCTGGGCCCATGATGACCGGAAATCGTCAGGTTGATTTCCAACTGGGAACATGGTTTGAAGCAGCGTCAACCCGGGAGGTCGCGGTACCCATGTCGCCGGTATCTCCTGCCTCTTTGTTCCAATCTTCAAACAGACGGAGTCGGTGATGCTTCTCGGCGTGCCGAAAGAAATCAAGGTTCACGAATACCGCGTGGGCATGACGCCCGCGAGTGTCCGTGAGGTCATCCAACACGGCCACCAGGTCATCGTCCAAAAGGGCGCAGGCCGCGAGATCGGTCTTGACGACAAGATGTACGTCAAGGCGGGCGCGGAAATCGTCGACACACCCCAGGAGGTGTTCGCGCGCGCGGATATGGTCGTCAAGGTCAAGGAGCCTCAGCCCGACGAGTGCCGGATGCTGCGCGACGGTCAGATCCTGTTTACCTATCTGCACCTGGCGCCCGATCCCGAGCAGACCCGTCTGCTTGTCGAGTCCGGCTGCACGGCGATCGCCTATGAAACCGTCACCGACGATCACGGCGGCCTGCCGCTGCTGGCGCCCATGAGCGAGGTGGCTGGACGCATGTCGATACAGGCAGGCGCCCATTGCCTGGAGAAGACGCAAAAGGGCAGCGGTGTTCTGCTGGGCGGCGTTCCCGGCGTCGAACCCGGCAAGGTTGTCGTCATCGGCGGCGGCGTCGTTGGCACCAATGCCGCGCGCATGGCGGTTGGACTGGGTGCTGAGGTGACCATCTTCGATCGCTCGGTCGCGCGCCTGCGCCATCTCGATGAGTTCTTCGAGGGCCGGGCCAAGAACCTCTATTCCACGGTCGATCAGGTCGAAGAGTACGTGTTGGCCGCCGACCTCGTGGTCGGCGCCGTTCTGGTCCCGGGTGCTGCTGCGCCGAAGGTGGTGACGGAAGCCCAGGTCAAGCGCATGAAGCGCGGCTCGGTGTTGTGCGATGTCTCGATCGATCAGGGCGGCTGCTTCGAAACCAGCCACGCCACGACGCACGCCAAACCGACCTACCGGGTCCACCAGGTCGTCCACTATTGCGTCGCCAACATGCCCGGCGGCGTGGCACGTACGTCAACCTTTGCGCTGAACAACGCGACCTTGCCGTTCACGGTTCGCCTGGCGAACAACGGCGTCAAGAAGGCCCTGGCCGACGATCCGCACCTGAAGGAAGGCCTGAACGTCATGGCCGGCAAGGTGACTTACAAGGCGGTGGCCGAAGCCCTGGGCTACGACTACGTGCCGGCTGATCAGGCGCTGGCCGCCTGAGTCAAGATCAGGAGTCGCGCCGGAAAAGGCGTCCGAGCAAGCCCCGGCGCGGCTCTTCAGCGGTTTCGGCAAATTCCGGCGGCCGCGCGCTCCGCGCACGAATGGCCGCGATGACATCGTTGCCGTGTTCGTCGCGGGTGCCGGTATAGCTGGAAGCCGCCGGCGGTGGCGGCGTCTTGGTCTCCGCGGCCACCGGCTCGATGTCGTCGTCCACTTGGGACGCGTCGGATGTCGACTCTTCGTCGTCAGACTCACTCTCGCCTGAAGCCTCATCGGCCGTTTCGGTAACGGCCTCACCGTCATCGTCGAACGCTCTTTCATCGTGCGGTTCGGTGTCGTTGGCGGCTGCCGGGACCGTCTCATCAATCTCTTCGGCCGGCGATGCCTCGTCGTCGCTCGCCTTCGTTTCGGCCTCGTCGACCGGCTCGTCGGCCGGTTCGGGCGTGGTGGCCGAACCGCTACCGCTATCGCCACTGTCGACTTTCGCGGCCAGCATGGTCAGCGCGTCGGCGACCGCGGCCATCTGGTCCTGACGGCGCGCCTCGGCATCGACGACCCGCTCGACCGCATCGGCCAATCGGGACTGATCTGGCAGCATGATCGGCGGCGCGCCCTTGGGTCGTGCGCCGGCGGGCTGGTCGCCGTCGATGATCGGCATGGCGCGGGTTTCCATGGTCTGCATGACGCTGTAAAGACCCGCGGCCATCTGCTCCATGCGCCCGACAAGCGCATGCTCCGTGCGTTCCATGCGGCGCACAATGTCGCCGACCGGGGCATCCTCAGCGTTCTTCTGCAGGTGCTGAACCAGAGCGCCCAAGGCTTGGGCCAGTTCACGCTCGGTGCCGCTGTTGGTCGCCGGCAGGTTGGACCCGCCGGATGGTTCGGATGGCGCCGGCTCATCGGTCGCTGTGCCAAGATCACGATCGGCGGCGGCGACCAGAACCTGGGTCACCCACTCGCCGATGGTCATATGCCGATGGGCTGCTGCGCGAGCGGCCTTTGCGCGCGCTTCGCGCGAAACGCCGCGCACCGACCAGGGCTGCCTATCTTTCATGATCGGGAGAGTATCACACAATGAAGCATGGAGCCTCTATCCTGGCGAAGCCGGATGAAGAAATCCAGTGCTTTCCGTGACTTGGCAGCGATTGGTGCGAAGAAGGATGGGGTACCGACAAACGCCAGATCGACCGCTGAACCGCCAAAACGGGCAAAAAACGTGCGTTAGGCCGCGTCCAGCGCGTAACCGGCCGAGCGGACCGTGCGGATCAAATCCTTGCCCTCGGCAATGTTGAGCGCCTTTCTAAGCCGGCCGATATGGACGTCGACGGTGCGCGGCTCGACAAAAATGTCGTTGCCCCAGACGCTGTCCAGGAGCTGCTCACGGCTGAAGACGCGGCCGGGGTGCTCCATCAGGAAGCGCAGCATGTCGAATTCGCGAGGCCCCAGATGAATGGGCTTGCCGGCGCGCGACACCCGGTGCGCGGCGAGGTCCATGTGCAAGTCCGCATACGACAAGGCCTCTTCGCTCAGAGCCGGCCGGATACGCCGCAGTACCGCGCGGATGCGCGCCAAGAGTTCGGCCGGCGAGAAGGGTTTGGGGATATAGTCGTCGGCGCCGACCTCCAGACCGCGCACGCGGTCCTGCTCTTCGCCGCGTGCCGTCAACATGATGATCGGCAGGTTGCGCAGCTCGCTGTCGCGGCGCACCTGGCGGCACACCTCGATGCCGGAGATCGAGGGCAGCATCCAGTCGAGCACGACCAGATCGGGCGATTGCTCGCGTATCAGGGTCAGAGCTTCCTGGCCGTCCGTTGCCTCGACCACACGGTAACCGGCCTTGTCTAGGTTGTAGCGTAGCAGCGCCAGAATTGGCGCCTCGTCATCCACAACAAGAATTGTCGCGTCCATCGGTTACAAGTTTCCCACTCATGCACCAGTCAATTGTCGTCCGGGGCGCCCTGGGGCACCGTGCTGCCCTTGGGCCTGTCCTGATCGGGCAGGGTGCCCTCTGTCATATAGGTGATCATCTCGGCGATGTTCGTCGTGTGATCGCCCATGCGCTCGATGTTCTTGGCGACGAAGTGGACCTGTGTTCCCGCCGCGATCGTGCTGGGGTCGGCCATCATGTCGGTCAGGATGCCGTGGAAGACGGCATTGTACATCTCGTCGATGGCTTCGTCCTGATGCCACACCGATAGCGCAAGTTCCTTGTTCTCGTCGCGATAGGCGTTAAGCACGTCGTTGGTCATGGCGTAGACGGCTGCGCCCATGCGCTTCAGGCCCTCGCGCTGCGGGATGTCCGAATCGCTTTCGATGGTCAGGCTGCGCTTGGCGATGTTGCTGGCCAAGTCGCCCATTCGCTCAAGGTTGCTCGCCACCTTCAGCGCAGTCTTGACGCGCCGCAGGTCCTCCGCCATCGGCTGCCTCAGCGCCAGAATGCGTGTCGCGAGCTCATCAACCTGGCGTTCCAGATCATCGATCTGTTGGTCCGTCTCGACGATACGTTGGGCAAGCTCGTGATCGCGCTCAACCAGCGCGTCAAGGGCGCTTCGTAGTTGTGCTTCGACCAACCCGCCCATCGCCAGAATGTCGCGGGTGACCTCTTCAAGCTCCGTATCATAGGAGCGGACGGTATGTTGCTGCGTGGTCGTCATGTTGTTTGTTTCCTATTGCCCGCCGGTCAGCCGAAGCGGCCGGTGATGTAATCCTCGGTCATGCGCTGGGCAGGATTATGGAAGAGCTGAGCGGTTTCGCCGTACTCGATGAGACGGCCCAGATGAAAAAAGCCGGTGTACTGCGAAACGCGCGCGGCCTGTTGCAGGTTATGGGTCACGATAACGACCGTGTAGTTCTCCTTCAGCTCATCAATCAGTTCCTCGACCTGGGCGGTCGAGATGGGATCGAGCGCCGAGCACGGTTCGTCCATCAAGATGACTTCCGGGCTGACCGCAATGGTGCGCGCGATGCACAAACGCTGTTGCTGGCCACCCGACATGCCGGTCGCCGTATCCTGCATGCGATCAGCGACCTCGTTGTAGAGGCCGGCTCGGCGCAAGCTGGTCGCGACGATCTCATCGAGTTCCGCCTTGTTGCGCGCCAGGCCGTGAATGCGCGGTCCGTAGGCCACGTTGTCATAGATCGATTTCGGAAACGGGTTGGGTTTCTGAAACACCATGCCGACACGCGCGCGCAGCTGGACGACATCGACACGGCGGTCATAGACGTCCTGATTGTCCATGGTGATCTGGCCTTCGATCCGCACACCCTCGATCGTATCGTTCATGCGGTTCAAGCACTTCAGGAACGTTGTCTTGCCGCAGCCTGACGGCCCGATAAAGGCCGTTACCTGACGTTCGGGAACATTGATGTTGATGCCGGCGAGCGCTTGTTTTTCGCCGTACCAGAGCTTGACGTCACGGGTGTCGATCTTCGTTGGGCTCTCAAGCTCGGGCAGCTCGTCGTGACGGATGGTGCGCGCATCGTACTCGGGCGCGTTCGTTTCTTCGGCTACGGCGTGGGCTTCTACCATCGGACTTCAAACCTCTGACGTAAAAAGACGGCAATGCCGTTCATGACGATAAGGAACCCGAGCAGCACCATGATGGCGGCGGATGTCTTTTCGACAAAACCGCGTTCGGGGCTGTCGGCCCATAGATAGATCTGCACCGGCAGTACGGTCGCGGGATCAAGCGGTCCGCTCGGCACATCGACGATGAAGGCGACCATGCCGATCATCAGGAGCGGCGCGGTTTCACCGAGTGCCTGGGCCATGCCGATAATGGTGCCGGTCAGGACGCGCGGCATGGCGAGCGGCATGACGTGATGAAAGACGACCTGGACCGGTGATGCGCCCAACCCGGTAGCCGCTTCTCGGATCGACGGCGGCACGCCCTTCAACGCGGCGCGTGTCGTGATGATGATGGTCGGCAGCGTCATCAACGCCAGGGTCAGGCCACCGACGACCGGCGCCGAACGCGGCATGTGCATCACATTCAGGAAAACAGCCAAGCCTAACAGGCCAAACACGATCGACGGTACGGCCGCCAGGTTATTGATGTTGACCTCGATAATGTCGACCCAGCGTTTCTTCGGCGCAAACTCCTCAAGGAAAATTGCGGCGGCGACGCCAAGCGGGAATGACACCAGGAAGGTGACGAGAAGCGTCAGGGCCGATCCGACCAGAGCGCCGCCAATACCCGCCCGCTCGGGCTCGCGGCTGTCACCGCGGGTAAAGAAGTCCCAATTGGGGACCGTCACCAGCGCGTCCTGTGCTGACAACGTGTCCAGCCAGCCGATCTCCTGGTCGTCGACGCGTCGCGACGTCTCCGCGACATCGCGCGATATGTAGCCTTTTGAGAACATGTCGACATCGCTGCCCGCGGGCAGACTGACGAGTTCGGTCGTGCCGACCAACGACGGATCGGCCTCGACCATGTGCTGCAGCTTGATGAAGGCGCCATCACTCAACAAGGCGAGCATTTTGCGCAGGTCGGATGTATCGGTGACGTCTGGAAACTGCTCCTGAAGGGCCTGGACGACCACCATGCGATAGTTGCCCGATGACGGGTTTTCGGCATCGACCAAGTCGGCATTGAAAGTAACGGCGAGCTCAATCTCAGTGGTAACGAAGGCCGTATAACCACGCGACACGATGCTGCCGATCAGGATGACCAGAAAGATACCGGCGACGGCAAGTGCCGAGAGACATATCCACTGGAAGCGACGCTCGCGGGCATAGCGACGCCTGACGCGCGCCTGCGCCGCGTTTCCCTTGCCGATAATCGAAGTGTTGGTCGCCATGTCAGTCATACTTTTCCCGATACTTCTGAACGACCCTGAGCGCGACGACGTTCAGCGCCAGGGTGATGATGAACAGCACCAGGCCGAGCGCGAAGGCGGCGAGCGTCTTGGCACTGTCGAATTCCTGATCGCCGACCAGAAGTGTGACGATCTGAACGGTGACCGTGGTGACGGTCTCCAAGGGGTTGACCGTCAAGTTAGCGGCAAGTCCGGCAGCCATCACAACGATCATCGTCTCGCCTACCGCACGGCTGATCGCGAGCAGGAAACCAGCGACGATACCGGGCAGCGCGGCAGGGATGATCACGCCGGTAATTGTCTCCTGGCGCGTGGCGCCGAGTGCGAGCGATCCATCGCGCAGTTGCTTGGGCACCGCGGCAATAGCGTCGTCCGTCAATGATGAGACAAACGGAATGATCATGATGCCCATCACCACGCCGGCGGCGATGGCGCTTTCCGACGACACCGAAATGCCGATCGAAGCGCCGGCATCGCGGAAGAATGGCGCCATGACGAGTGCGGCGAAGAAGCCGTAAACGACGGTGGGAATGCCGGCCAAAACCTCCAGGATCGGCTTGGCGATGGCGCGAAACCTGGGGTGGGCGTATTCCGCCAAGTAGATTGCCGACAGCAAGCCGATTGGACCGGCAACAAGCATGGCAATCAGGGTCACCAGAGCCGTGCCGACAAACAGTGGCACCGCGCCGAACGCACCGGACGAGCCCACCTGGTCAACGCGTAAGGCTGTTTGCGGGCTCCAGTTCAGGCCGAACAGGAACTCAAAGATCGGAACTTTCTCGAAGAACCGAATGGATTCGATCAGCACCGAGAAAACGATGCCAATGGTTGTGAGGATCGAAATGGTCGCTGCCAGCAGCAGGGTGATCATCAAGATACGTTCGACCGGCTGGCGAGCGCGGAAACCGATCTCGATCTTGCGCAGCGCGAGGCCCAGTCCAATCACGCCCAGACCGACGGCGCCCGCAAAACTGATCCATATCCGAAGGGCGTTTAGACTGGCGTACTGTTCGGACGCCTGAACCAGCTCCGGTGTCGGATCGATGGTCGTCCGTCCGCCAGTAGCAAGTGCCTGGGCATCGTCAAGAAAACGGTTGAGCTGAGGGCCTGAGAGCTCGCTGATCTCCGGCGGCAGGTCGGCAAGAATGGCGGCCTGGACCATGTGATCGCCGACGGCGAGCGCCAAGATCCAAAGGGCGACCGCCGGCAGACCGCAGGCCAAGCCGACGAACCAACCATGATAGACAGGTCGGGAATGCAGATCGCTGGGTCGGTCCGTTGCGGCAGCCAGACCGCGTGCTCGTTTGCGACCGCTGGCATAGGCGAAGAATGCCAGTGCCAAGATGATGAGTGTCGCTATCCCCGTGCCCACGTTCCTGCCCCCTGCAGACCTGTCACGCTATTGTTTGCGAAGGGGATTGAGACCCCTCTGTCGTACGAGCCGCGCGATGTGATCGCGGCAAGACATGCTCAGAAAATGGTGGCCGGTGCGCGACGCGGCTTGGTGCGCACCGGCCGGAACCAGTTACATCGAGAGGTTGTTGTGCGCCCTCGCGTCGGTCGAGACCTTCGCGCGTTCGTCATCGGGCAACGGGATCAGTCCCTTGTTCGCCAGATAGCCGAACGGACCCCAGGTGCCTTCATCGGTGAACTCGACGATGTATTCGTCGATGCCGGGAACGACGCCGATATGGGCGGTCTTGACATAGAAGTAGAGCGACCGCGAGACCGGATAAGCGCCGTCGGCGATGTTCTCGAAGGTCGGCGCCTCGCCGGAGATCAGCGAGCCCTGCACCTTGTCGTCGTTCTGGGTCAAGAAGCTGTACCCGAAGATGCCGAAGGCATCCGGGTCGGCTTCAAGCTTGTTGACGATCAGGTTGTCGTTCTCGCCGGCTTCAACAAACGCGCCGTCTTCACGGATCGACTGGCAGATCTCGTCGTAACGATCCTCGTCGCTTTCCTTGAGCGCTTTGACTTCGTCAAACTGTTTGCAGCCGCCTTCCATGGCCAGTTCGACAAAGGCGTCGCGGGTGCCGGAGGTCGGCGGTGGGCCGAGGACACGGATCGCGTAGTTCGGCAACGACGCGTCTATGTCGCTCCAGTTGGTATAGGGATTGGCAACGAAGCCGCCATTGCCATCCGGCACTTCTGCCGCCAAGGCCATCCACAATTCACGAAGGCCAATGTCCATCTGGGCGGCCTCGACACTGTTGGCGATGACGATGCCGTCGAAGCCGATCTTGACCTCGATGATGTCGGCGACGCCGTTCTCGGCGCACAGCGCGACTTCCGATTCCTTGATCCGTCGCGAGGCGTTGGTGATGTCGGGGTGCTCTTCGCCGACACCGCCGCAGAAGAGCTTCAGGCCACCACCGGAACCGGTGCTTTCGACGACCGGCGTCGGAAAGTCGGTCTTTTCGCCGAACTTCTCGGCTACGGCGGTCGAAAACGGGAACACCGTGGACGAGCCGACGATGCGAATCTGATCCCGGGCCTGGGCGGCACCGGCGGTCAGTACCAGGGCAGCCGTCGCAACGGCTAACGTCCTGATTTTCATGGTAAAAATCCCCTGTCTAGGTCCATTCAGACGCCGCCAGCGCAAGCTTCCTCTGCTGCGGCTCGGCTGACGCTACGTCGCCTGCATGACGAAGTTACAACTGTTCCATGACAGTTGTGTGACGCCGGTTTCTACACCCTGTGGATGGTGTGAGGGGATGCTGGATTCAATCGATTTCCAGCGCCGGCAGATAGACCGTGAAGGTCGAGCCGTCGCCGACGGTGCTGTCGATGGTCAGGTCACCGCGGTGGCGGTTCAGGATGTGTTTGACGATCGCCAGGCCCAATCCCGTACCGCCCAGTTCGCGGCTGCGCGCGGTATCGACGCGGTAGAAACGTTCGGTAAGGCGCGGCAGGTGTTCGCTGGCGATGCCGTCGCCGCGATCCCTGACGGTGAACCAGACGACGGGGATGCGCTCCATGCGCGCGCGCTCCGGCGGCGCCGGGCGATGGCCGGCGGTGACCGTTACCTCGGTTCCCGCCCGCCCGTACTTAATGGCGTTGGACAGCAGGTTATAGGCGACCTGTTCGATCTCCGCGGCATCGCCGCGCACCGTCGGCAGCGGCGCATCCAGTTTCGACCGCACCACCATGTCCTTGGCGGTCGCCTCCCACTCCAAGGCGGTCTGGGTCCGCGCCAGCACGTCGGTCAGATCGACTTCGCCGGTCGGGCGGGTGTGCTCGTTCAGCTCGATGCGCGACAGCGACAAAAGGTCGCCGACCAGGCGGGTCATGCGTTTGCCCTGGTCGTCCATCATCTCCAGGAAATCGTCCCAGGCATCCTCGTCGTCGCGCGCCGGCCCGCGGAGGGTCTCGATGCAACCGACCAGGGTGGCAAGCGGCGAGCGGATCTCGTGGCTGGCGTTGGCGACAAAGTCGACGCGCATCTGCTCTGTCCGTTTCATCGCGGTCAGGTCGTGAAACACCGCCATCACCGCCGGTCCGCCATTGCCCCGCACCGGTAGTGGCGCGACGCTGGCGCCGAAGCTGTGGGGCACGCGGCCGGCCAGGATGGTCAGTTCGACATCGGAACTTTCGCCGCGGTCGCGCGCGGCATCTGCCGCCGCCAGAAAGGTCGGATCACGGGTCACCGCCGCAAGATCACGGCCGACGACATCGGGTCCGAACAGCTCCCGCCCGGTGCGGTTGGTGCGCACGATATGGCCGTCACGCGCGACCATCAGGATCGGGTCGGGCAAGGCATCCAGAATGCGTCCGGCCTCGGCGGCCAGGTCGTCGATGCGCTTGTCACGCGCCGCCAGGAGGTCGTGGACCTGGCGCAACAACTCCTGCAGGTCGTCGGCGCCGGAGCCGGCGTCCAGGCGCGGCGGGTCGGCCGCCGCGTCGCGCGCCAGCATTTGACTGTAACGCTTGGCCGACGACAGATTGCGCAAGATCGGCCTGATGACGATCGCCGCCACCACGGCAGAGGCCACGGCGCCAACCAGCGCGGCCACGGGATCTGCCAGGCCGAACAACGCCATGGCGCCCAGCACCACGACCGGCGTGGCGGCCAGCGGCAAGGCGCCGGCGACGATCTGACCGAGCCTGGGCGCGGATCTGGAAACCGGCGCGGATCCTTCTGCGCCCGCCGCCACGGCTAGTACTCGACGTCGATGGCGGCCAGCGCCGCCATGTTGAGGATGTCGTTCACGGTGGCGCCCAGGCGTACGATCTGCACCGGCTTCTCAAGGCCGACCAGGATCGGGCCGATGACATCAGCCGCTTCCATGGCCTCGACCAGCTTGTACGCAATGTTTGCGGCGTGCAGGCTGGGCATGACCAACACGTTGGCCGGACCGGACAGGCGGCTGAACGGATAGTACTCAAGCAGATAGGGGTCGAGCGCCGTGTCGGGCGCCATCTCGCCGTCGAACTCGAAGTCGACGCCGCGCGCCTCCAGCAGCTCGACGGCATCGCGAATGTGCTGCACCTGCTCTTCGCCACGGCTGCCGAAGTTCGAGAACGAGACCAGCGCAACACGCGGCTCGGTTCCCATGGCGCGCGCCTTGGCCGCGGCCTGGACCGCGATATCCGCAAGCTCTTCCGCACTCGGCCTTTCGTTGATCGAGGTGTCGGCGACAAACAGGTTGCGGCCCTGGGTCACCAGGATAGCCATGCCGAACACCTGATGGCCGGCCTTTGAATCGAGGACGCGCTGTATATGGGACAGCGCGGCAGCGTAGTTGCGGGTGACGCCGGTAACCACCGCATCCGCGTCGCCGGTCGCCAGCATGGCCGCAGCAAAGACATTGCGGTCCAGATTGACCCACCGCGTGCTGTCGCGCAGCAACGCGCCGCGCCGCTGCATACGGGTATAGACGTAGTCGATGTAGGCCTGCCGGTTGGGCGCCGTTCGGGCGTTGATGATCTCGATGCCGTCGGCCTGCACGCCGAGCGTTTGCATGTGCTCGGTCACCTCTTCGGGCCGGCCGACCAGGATCGGTGTGCCCAGTCCCTGGTCGCGCCACAGTGCTGCGGCACGGATCGTCTTTTCCTCCTCGCCCTCGGCGAAGACGACCCTGGCTTGACGTGCGCGGGCCTGGGTGAAGACCTCGTTCATTCGCCCGGCGACCTGGTCCAGGCGCCCCGCGAGCTGGAGCTCGTAATCCTCCATGTCGATGATCGGCCGGCGCGCGACGCCACTGTCCATGGCCGCGCGCGCGACGGCCGCGGG
>JBCCIS010000064.1 GCA_039028155.1 Pseudomonadota bacterium | reverse complement strand
CGCTGGCCGCGACGATCCTGGGTTATCCCAAGACCACACGCTGTTTCGTCGCCGGTGCCATCGGCGGTTTCGTCACCGCGCTTCTGTGGAACGAACTCCTGGGCAAGCCGTTCCTGATCGAGGGCTTCGTCATCGGCGCGGCGGTGAACGTCGCGCTGTTCGTGCTGGTCCCCGCCGCGCGGGCGCGGTCGGAAAGCTCATAACAAAACGGCGCCCGGTTTCCCGGACGCCGTCTGCAACGAAGATACTCTTAGATCAGTAGGTAATGACGCTGCGGATCGACTTGCCTTCGTGCATCAGGTGGAAGGCTTCGTTGATGTCGTCGAGCGGCATGGTGTGGGTGATCATGTCGTCGATGTTGATCTTGCCGTCCATGTACCAGTCGACGATCTTCGGCACGTCCGTGCGGCCCTTGGCGCCGCCGAAGGCGGTGCCGCGCCACACGCGGCCGGTGACGAGCTGGAACGGGCGGGTCGAAATCTCCGCGCCAGCCGGCGCGACGCCGATGATGATCGATTCGCCCCAGCCCTTGTGACAGCACTCCAGTGCCTGGCGCATGGTCGTGATATTGCCGATGCACTCGAAGCTGTAATCGGCGCCGCCGCCGGTCAGGTCGACCAGATAGGGCACGAGGTCACCCTCGATCTCCTTCGGGTTAGCAAAATGGGTCATGCCGAACTGCTCGCCCAGCGCCTCGCGCGCAGGGTTGATGTCGACGCCGACGATTTTGTCGGCACCGGCGATGCGCGCGCCCTGAATGACGTTGAGGCCGATGCCGCCCAGGCCGAAAACGACGACGTTGTCGCCGGGCTGCACCTTGGCGGTGTTCAAGACCGCGCCGATGCCGGTCGTCACGCCGCAGCCGATGTAGCAGATCTTGTCGAAGGGCGCGTCCTCGCGCACCTTGGCCAGCGCGATCTCCGGCACCACCGTGTGGTTGGCAAAAGTCGACGTGCCCATGTAGTGGAACAGCTTGTCCTTGCCGATGGAGAACCGACTGGAACCGTCGGGCATGACGCCCTGGCCCTGGGTAACGCGGATCGCCTGACACAGATTGGTCTTGCCCGATGTGCAGTACTCGCACTGGCGGCATTCCGGCGTATAGAGCGGGATGACGTGGTCGCCCTTCTTCAGGCTCGTCACGCCCTTGCCGGTATCGACCACGACGCCGGCGCCCTCATGACCCAGGATCGCCGGGAACAGGCCTTCGGGATCGTCGCCGGAGAGCGTAAAGGCGTCGGTGTGGCAGACGCCGGTCGCCTTGATCTCGACCAGAACCTCACCGTCCTTCGGCCCGTCCAGTTCGACCTCTTCGATGGTCAGCGGATCGCCCGCCTTATGCGCAACGGCAGCACGCGTCTTCATATCTTCCCCCCTTTGCCTTGGTTCTTGGATCTGGCCGCATGGTTCCAGCCGAAAGCGGTGATTGCAACCGCGATCTCAGTCGCCCCCCGGTGGTGGTTTGCTCGGTAGCCCCAGCAGGTCCGGCAGGTCGGCGACGGTATCGATGACAGCGTCAAAATGGGCATCCAGCAGCTCGTGGCCGGCTGCGCCACTAAGCACGCCGACCACCGCGTGCAGGCCGGCATTGCGTCCGGTCGCGGCATCCGTCGGCGTATCGCCGACAAGGATGACCTGATGAGGTTGAAGGCCCGTCTTTTCGCAGAACGCCAGCGGCATGCCAGGCCCCGGTTTGCCGCCATGGCCGGCATCGGCGCCGGCGACAAAATCGACGAGATGATCGATCCCGGTCGAGCGGGCGGTCTCGTGCGCCGTGTTGGTATCGTCGTTGGTGGCGATGCCGAGCTTCAAGCCATGGCCGCTCAGCGTGGTGAAAAGGTGAGGCAGATCGGCGGTCTGGACCAGGGTGTCGGCGGCGAAAGCTTCGAACAGGTCGAGCACCATGGTCTCCATGTCGTCGGGTGCGGCCGGTCCCAGTACCTCGGCCCACACGGCCAGCAGCTCCTGATTGGTGCCACCGGCCAGCAGCGACGACGGCTCCATATGGTCACGCTCGCGGTCATAGCCGGTACGCACCAGGAGCGTATCGGCCAGCGCCTTGTCGCCGGCCTGTTCGGCCGCGGCCTCGGCGGCCGCGACATAGGCGGGGACCCAGGTGGCGACGAAGTCGATCAAGGTGCCGTCCTTGTCGAACAGCACGCCTTCGACATGATCAAACACAAGCTCTTTAGAGCGCGGCACGGGCGTTTGCTCCTTGTGATGAGTCCAGACAACGACGCAACGCCGGATCGGCCAGTATCCGATCGAGATCAGCCAGACGCCGGGTCGCATAGGCGTCAAAGTCCGCCTCGCCCGGCGCCAGCACGCGCTGCATCATGCACCATGCCGCCGTGACGGCCATGGCAATCGCGCACCACAGCGTCAGGTCGTCGGCATCGCCGGCCCCATAGGCAGCCAACAGCCCGGCCTTTTGTTCGTTGTCAAAGTCGGCTTCCACCGCGACATAGGCGAGATCCCACAACGGCTCGCTCATGGCGGCATACTCCCAGTCGATCAAGATCAGACGGTCCGGTGTATCCAGCATGTTCGCCGCCACCGGATCGACATGGCAGGGCCGAAGCGCCCGGGCGTCGAACGCCGCCACGTGCGCGAGCGCCAGCATGCTTGGCCACCGCGATCCGAACGCAAGCTCCGCATCAGGCGCCAGGCCGGCCGTCACCAGGTAATGGTCAATCTTGTCGAATGGATTCATCACGCCGCGAAAAGCTGGGCCTTCGTGCAGGCGTCGAAGGACGGCGCCCAGTCTGGCGATCACGTCCGGGCGTTTCATGTGGGCGTCATCGGGCACGACCGCATCGTCGCGAAAGCGCATGACAAGGATGCCGGTGGATGGATCGATATGGATGACCGGGGCCGCGACCCCGATCGTTTCGGCGACGCGCAGATTGTGGGCTTCCGCCGCACGATCGATATGGGCCGACGTGCCGGCGCCGGGCAGACGCACGACGTAGTCAACGCCGTCTACCGTCACCCGCCAGGTGTTGTTGGTCAGGCCAGGCAGACGGGTGACCTCACCGATACCGCCCGCCGCAATGGACACGCCGGCCGCATTGAGGGCTTTCCCGATCTCTGCGATATCGTCCATCATGCCGGCAATATGACCCGCTTCTCGGTGGAGCGAGCAGCGTTTCCGCCACTCGGCAGTGACGATATAGCACCATGCTTCAGAACAACGACACCGCATCCTTGGGCCATCTGCTTGGCGAGGTCCGGTCATGCCGCGTCTGTGCCGGCGACCTGCCGCTCGGCCCCCGGCCGGTCCTACGCGCGGCGACCTCGGCCCGGGTCCTGATCATCGGACAGGCACCGGGCACCAGGGTTCACGCATCCGGCATTCCCTGGGACGACAGGAGCGGCGACCGGCTGCGCGACTGGATGGCCGTCGATCATGCAACCTTCTATGACGCGACGCGCATTGCCATCGTGCCCATGGGGTTCTGTTATCCCGGGCGCGATCCGCGTGGCGGCGACAATCCGCCCCGGCCGGAATGCGCGCCGCTGTGGCACGAACGTGTTCTCGATCGGTTGCCGAACATCGAGCTGACACTGCTTGTTGGCGGCTACGCCCAGCGCCGCTATCTGGGCAAGGCCGCGGGCTCGAGCCTGACGGAGACCGTTACGGCCTGGCGCGACCACCTGCCGCGCTTTTTCGCGACACCGCACCCGTCATGGCGCAACACCGCATGGCTAAAGCGCCACCCCTGGTTTGAAACCGAGGCGCTGCCGGAGCTGCGACGCCGGATCGCCGCCCTCACCTAACCAAGCGTCAGGTCGACGCCGCGCTGAGTTTGGTCCATGCAATGGAGCCATCCACACCGCATCCCCCGGTGCCGGGGTTGCTGCTGTCCGCGCGCGGATGACGGTCGAAGTCACGCGCTTCGTCGTGGCTGTCGGCAGCGAACACCTGCTGGCAATACCAGATGTCGTCCCCGTCGATGACCCATTCAAACCGGCTGTACATGTCGGGATAGTAGGCTTGCACCGCGTCGTTCTGCGCGATCAGGTAACCGTCTTGTCGATACACCGTGCAGATACGGTAGAGAAACTCCTCGTCGTCGTGAAACGACATCCAGTGCGCGGCACCAATCTCATGCCGATGGCCGAACGTATCGTCGAAATGGCCCGATATCTCGGCAGGTAAGGCGCCACCGGTACAGGCGTCACCGCCTGCCTGGGCGACGTTGCGCCGCACAACGAACGATTGCTGCTTCGTCGCCAGATCGAACGGTGAAGCAGCACCGATTGTCGCCAAAGCGCTACCGGCGCCAAACGTCCTGAGGATGCGGCGCCGCGTCTGCGGTCCTTGGATTCCAGCATAAACGCGATGCATCGGATTGTGCCCCTTGCTGTTATGCGCCCGACACCACCCACGCTTGCTTGTGCTTGGGTGAAATAGTGCAACAGCCAGTCGGGACACCGCAAGTGAGGTTCAGGCAACGCAACGGCAGAGGTCTGCGGCTAGAGATAATCCCAGGCGACAAGACAAAGCGCATAGACGCCGAAACCGGCGATGACGGCGCCTGAGATACGGTTCAGCCAACGCAGGCCGCGATCCGTGAAGCGCTGGCGGAAGGTCGCGGTGATGCTGGCCAGGAAGCCCCACCAGGCGAGCGCGCCGACAAAAACACCGATGATCAGCACCCAGGCATCGAACAGGCCTTCGGTCTGCACGGAGACGCTGGTCGCGGCAAAGATCGAGATAAAGGCCAGAATGGTGATCGGGTTGACGATGGTGACGATGAAGGCCGAACCCAGAGCCTGGGCGAGCGTTGCGTGATCGACCCTGAGCGTCTGGGCCTCCTCCTCGGAGCGGCGCAGTTTCTTACGCGCGAAGATGCCCAGGATCCCCATGCCGATCAGGATGATTCCACCGACCAGGCGCACGGTGTTCTCGTGGTTGATCAGAAAGGTCTGAACAAAAGCGACGGAAAACATGGCAAGCGCGCCAAACACCGTGTCGGCGATCGCAGCACCTAGACCGGTGACATAGCCTGCCAGGCGGCCATCGGTCAGGGTTCGCTGAATGCAAAGAACGGCGACCGGGCCGACCGGCGCCGCCACAAGAAATCCGATTACAGCGCCCATTACAGCGGCGGAAAAATCCATCAAAACGCCCCGAACGTGCCCGCCGGCCAGCCCCCAACGTGTACAGGCTGATGCCGCGCCTTGCAAACCCGTCGGCACCCTGCCTTGCTCTACATCAATGCAACACGGCGGCGATTTTTGCACGCTAAGATAAAGCGTGACGTGGGATAGAGCGGATCGCGATTAGTCAAAGCCGCTGAGTGGCTCTGACCAATCGCGTGAATCCACTCTAGATCAAATAGTTAGAGCAGATTCACGCACTCTATCTGGATCGCAAGTGATCCAGATGGAATGCGATCTGCTCTAGGAGGAGAACACCATGACCCTGCGCAATATTCTGGTCCACGTGGCCGAGGACGCACGCTGCCCGGATCGCGTCGCGCTGGCGTGCGAGCTGGCGACGAAGAACGACAGTATGGTGACCGGTCTGTTCGCCAGACCCTATCCCATTATCGTACCCGCCATGCCGCCGGGCGGGGCCGTAACGGTGGTCGAGGATCTGGACGAGGTCTATGACGCCTCGTCGGCGCGCACCAAAAAGGCGTTTGAGGATCTGTCAGCGGCCAAGGGCGTCAGGGTGCGGTGGCTCAGCGACCAAGGCGAAACGGACGAATGCCTGGCGTTTCACGCCCGCTATAGCGATCTGATCGTCGTTGGCCAGTGGTCACCGGACGATCCCGCCGAGTGCGGGACGGTCGATTTGGGCGGTGCGGTAGCTCTCGGGGCCGGGCGGCCGGTCCTGATCCTCCCCTATGCCGGCACGTTCTCGACCGAATGGAAACGCATCATGGTGGCGTGGGATTCCAGCAGGGCGGCAACCCGCGCGGTCCACGACGCTCTGGCATTCATGAAAGCGGCCGATCAGGTCGATGTCGTCTGTGTCGATGCCGATCAGTCGGAAGGCCGGGATCCCGGCGCCGATATCGCCGCCCATCTGGCCCAACACGGCATTACGGCCAAGGCGCACCACATGACCCGCGGCAGCCTGACAACCGCGGAAACGCTGAACTCAGCGGCCTCCGACATGGACAGCCAGCTTCTGGTGATGGGCGCCTATGGCCATACCCGACTGACCGAGATCGTGTTTGGCGGCGTCACCCGCAATCTGCTGCAGCACATGACGCTGCCGATCCTGATGTCCCACTAGGGTACCGCTGAGTCAGCGTACTCTGTTGGTTTCCCTCGCCACTTGAGGGAGAGGGATGCGCAGGCTTAGGCGCACCAGCGCCTTAGCCGAAGCTGGGTGAGGGGTGCGTGCGCCGGAAACGCCGGCGCCGATGATCCAGGCGCACTATCGCGCGCGCCCCCTCACCCCGTTCTCCCTCAAGGGCAGAGGGAGAACGGGGCCAGGGTCGGTAGCTCAAACCAGCAGGCGCTGGCGCCACAGGCGGCGATAGGGCGCGCGGCAGATCTCGGCGATCGCCTCCAAATTGTCCGGCAGGTCGATGGTTTTTGGTTCGTAGGACCGAAAGCCGGTCGATGCCTCGACATTGGCGTACCAGTGCGCCGACCAGACGCCATCGGTCGGGCGTGGACCCTGGGGCCAGGCCATCATGGCGTCGTCGAACGGGACCTCCAGCGCATCGCAGAGCGAACGCAGCATGGCTTCAGGGCTGCGCAACACGTCGGCCGCGTCAATCACCGGGGGCGTCTGGCCCGTGCGTTCGACCACTTCGTCATAAAGTTCGGCCTGTAGTTCGGCGCCCAGATCAGCTGGTGTCACGCTGGTGCGTTTAGCCGCGTAAGACGCCAACATCTCGCTGGGATCGCGGATCAGGAACGCATGCCTGACATGGCGAAACCAATCGCGGTCGACCTCCGGGATCATGTGGTGGGTCATGTGTTTCTGGTACCAGATCGACGCGCCGCCGGGACCCGGTCCGGTAATATCGGCGACGACCTCACCCCAATCGTTCGGCTGGGAGGCGATGACCGCCTCGCGCATTGGGTGATCGATGCCGGTCGTCTTCAGGTAGTGGGCATAAAACGGCTCGTCGATAACGTGGGTATCCGGCCGGTTCTCCCACGCCCGCATCATCGCCGTGGAAATGTTGCGCGGCCCCGACCACATGGCGATGCGGGTCGTCATGACGCCGGGCACTCACGTTCGATGAGATCGCCATAAAGCGCGCGCAGCCGCGACGTCACGGCGCCGGCCCCGGTGCCGTCGCCGATGGTACGACCATCGATCAATGCGACAGGCGTCAAGCCGGCGAAGGTGCCGGTGATGAAGGCCTCGTCGGCGTCATAGACTTGCGTCAGGCTGAAGTCCCTTTCGAAGGCCTTGATGCCGTTTTCCGTGCAGAGATCCAACACGTTGCGCCGCGTAATCCCGTGCAGGCAGTAACGCCCTGTCGAGGTCCAGACCTCGCCGCCGCGCACAACAAAGAAGTGGGTGGAGTTGCAGGTCGCCACGAACCCATGGGGATCCAGCATCAGGGCTTCGTCGGCGCCCGCCTTGGCGGCCTGGATGCAGGCGGTTATGCAGTTGAGCTTGCTGTGGCTGTTCAGCATGGGGTCCTGCACGTCGGGCGCGCCGCGTCGCACATGGACGGTGAACAGGCTGACCCCGCCTTGGCGCTCGGCGGCCTCCTTGTACTCGGGGATCATGACGATCGTTGCGCCGCCAATATTGACGCGCGGGTCCTGATAGGGCGTCGCCTTCAAGCCGCGCGTCACCATCAGCCGGATGTGAACGCCCGACGTCATGCCGTTGGCCATAACCGTCTTATCAATCTCGGCCGCCAACGCGTCAGGCGTCATGCCGATGTCGAGATCGATCGCCTTGGCGCCCTGGTAGAGCCGGCTGAGATGCTGATCGAGGAACGCCACCTTGCCGTTATGCAGACGCAGCCCCTCCCAGACGCCATCGCCCAGGATGAAACCGGAATCGAAGACGCTGATACGCGCCTCGTCGCGCGCAACGATGTCGCCGTTGACGTAGATCTGGATACCCGCGTTGCGCGGATCGTCGACATAGTGATGGGTTCCGCGATCAGCGGTCATGATCCTTCCCCGGCATTGCCCAACCGACCACCGTCAGAATAGGCTCCAGATTGTAGCGCCGGGTCAAGGCGATTGACGAAAAAGTGGGGACCATGACATCTGTTGAATGCGTGCTCGATGCCAAGGCCGCGCTTGGCGAGTGCCCGATGTGGCACGACGGCGAGCAGAAGCTCTACTGGGTCGATGCAGAGCGCGGCGAACTACACCGCTTTGATCCGGCCACCGGCACGGACGAACACCGCAAGTTGGCCGATCACATCGGCAGTTTCGCGTTCCGCGAAAGTGGTGGGCTGATCGCCGCGCTCGACAACAGCTTCGGCGCTGTCGACTTCGAGACCGGCACGATCACGACGATTGCCGAGGTCGAAGCCGATAACCCCGGCACCACGTTCAACGACGGCCGCGCGGCACCCGGCGGCCGGTTCTTCGCCGGCACCATGGGCGTACCTATCACACCGGGCAAGACACCAGGCGCGTTCTACCGCCTGGACCCGGACGGCGCGGTCACCCAGATCTGCGACGGTATGGGCACATCAAATGGTCTCGCCTTCAGCCCGGATGGCCGGACGCTCTATCATTCCGACAGCCTGCCGACGGTCCAGACCATCTGGGCCTGGGACCACGACCCCGCGACCGGCGCGGTCGACAACCGCCGCGTCTTCGCCACCACCCACGACCTACCCGGCAGACCGGACGGCGCGACGATCGACGCAGAGGGTTTCTATTGGTCAGCCAACGTGGACGGCTGGCAGATCGTCCGCTTCGCGCCAGACGGATCGGTCGACCGGACAGTCGCCATGCCGGTGCAGAAACCCTCCATGCCCTGCTTCGGCGGACCCGACCTCGACACACTCTATGTCACGTCGATCAGCGACGGCGGCTCCGCGCCCATGGAACCGAACCAGCCGTTGGCCGGCGGCCTGTTCGCTTGCCAGCCGGGTGTGAAAGGCCTGCCGATAGATAAGTTCGCCGGCTGAGCTGGCTTTGAGCGCAGGCGCCTAGCCAGCCCGCTCCCCCTCCCGGCCACCCATGGCAGTGTTCTTAGGGTGGCCGGGAGGGGGAGCGGGCTGGTGCCGTGACAATACAAAGCTACGCAGCCTCGGCGATCAGACCGCGCACGCGCGCGATATGTTCGGGCATGGTGCCGCAACAGCCGCCGACGATGCGCGCGCCCAACTGGATCCAGTCGGCGACATGGGCGGCATAGGCCTCGGTATCCAGGTCGTCGCGGTGGCTGACGTCCTTGGCGTCCGGATCGATCGGATGGAACGTGTTGGCGTAACCGCCGGTCGGCGTTCCGAGCGCCAACAGCGCCGGAAGACCGCGGGTCAGCGCCTCGGGCGAGCAACAGTTGGCCAGGAACACCGAGACCGGACCGCCCGCGACCGCGGCGGCTGCCTCGCTGACCGGTGTGCCGTCCTTCAGGCATCCGTCTTTCGTCTCGTGCAGCGTCCAACCGACCCAGACCGGCTTGCCGGTGGCACCGGCAGCAGCGGCCACGGCGCGGGTCTCGGCGATTGTCGTCAGGGTTTCGCCGATGAAGAAATCGACATAGGGCGCCAGCAAATCGGCCTGCTCGGCATAGAGCTCCGTGAGCTGCGCCTGCGCTCCCACCGTCCCGGGTTCATAGCTGGGCGACAGCGGCGGCAGGGAGCCTGCGATCAGCGTACCGCGATCTTGGGCGTCGCGCGCGGCGACCGCCAACTCGCCGGCGATCCGGTTGAGTTCGGCGAAACGTTCTTCGTTGCCGATCTCGGCCATGAACGACCGTACGACGCCATAGGTGTTGGTGATGATGGCGTCGGCACCGGCGGCGATGAACGCCTCATGCAGATCACGCACGACATCGGGCGCTTCGATCAACGCCTTGCCCGACCAGAACGGCGAGCCCTTCTGGTTCAACTGACGCATGGCGATAGCCTCGCCCATGCCGCCATCGAGCAGAAAGGGACGTCCGGCGGGCAGACGGACAATCGGTGGGCTCATGGTGTTTTCCATCTCCGCGACATCGGCGAGACAAGCCATAGCCGATAAGCCGTTGGTTGGCATCCCCTGGCCATGCCATCATGGCGTCAACCAGAACGGGAGGGAGACATCGATGGCGCGCGCCGCGACAACCAGGTCACGCAAACAGAAATCTATTCATGCGCTGTGGCTGGCGACCGCGAACACCACCGCGGTCGAGCTTGCGAAGCTGCACGGTTTTGACGGCATTTGCCTGGATCTCGAACATGGCGCATTCAACCGCGCCGATGTCGACCTGCTGTTCGCCATGGCACGCGGCATGCGCCTGAAGTCGTTCGCGCGCGTCGCCGCGCCACAGCGCATCGACATTCAGCAGGCGCTGGATTCAGGCGCTGACGGCGTCATCATCCCGCATATCGACAATCTGGAACACGCGGCCGAGATCACGGCGCTGGCCAAGTATCCGCCGCTCGGCGACCGCAGCGTCGGCGGCGGCCGGACATGGGACTGGGGCGACCCTCCGAAGGGCTGGGTCGCGCGCGAGAATCGCCGGGTCATGTGCATGCCGATGATCGAGACGGCGGGCGCACTCGCCGATGTCAAAGAGATCCTGGAGCTGCCGACAACGGACGGCCTGTTCCTGGGCCCGTTCGATCTGCACATGGCGCGCCGGCCCAAGGAACCCTTGGGCAGTCCGGGCGATTTGAAAGACCGCGACCGCGTCGCGCGCGCCGCCAACAAGGCCGGCAAGATCTGGGGCATGAATATCTATACGGAAGACGACATGAAGGCCGCCAAACGATTGGGGCTCGGTTTCGCCGCCCTGGTCGACGATGTCGCCGCGCTGTCGATGAGCCTGGAAGGCGTCATCGCCAACTCACGCAGGATTATCGGCTGATGGCCCTCTTCGACATGGCGCGCCATGTCAAGGTCAAGGCGCTGTTGGAGAAGCTCGCCGAGCTCGAGGACAGCCTGACCTTCAACGAGCTGGAAATGGTGCGCCACCTGAAGGCGAAGTACGACGACCCCGGTCCCAACGACTTCGACGACACCACGGTGCTGGAGGTGATCCTGCGCAATGTCGAGATCCGCAAAGGTTTCGACATCAACGTCAAGACCGACCCCGGCCGCGTCATTCCGGTCGAGCCACGGAAAAAGGACGAAGGTTAGCCGCCAGAACAGCCGCGACTAGTCAGTTGACGATCTGTACTCATCAATAAATTCCTCAAAAGTCAGCCCAGAATATTCCCGATGTTCCAATAGAAACTCGATCATTTGCGACAAATCCGTTGAATCAAGCTCTCTTTCGACAAATAGATCCTTTGCGACATTTCTAAGCCCAATCTTGAAAAGAATCTGTTTAATGAGACATGTATTAAAAGAGTCAGTGTGCTCAATGAATAGGAAGCTATATGTGTTGGTTTCCTCGCGATTGGTCATTATGTATTGCGTGCAGATCGTTTCTTGATCATTTATTTCTACATACTCCTTTCCTTCCTCTTCGCGCATTCCGTGCGCATGGCTGTTAACAGCAATTGTTGGACCCATTTCTACAGGATACATGAACGCACTTGATGCATCTGCACCCAAGTATGCACTATCTGTCAGTATTTCTTGTTTAGTACCATAGAAGATTGAAATAGTATTGTTTGATACCAAAGCAAGAGTATTGTAAACATCATAATAATTCACTTCAACTGGTCTAAATTTTTTGGCATTGGGCAATAAGTTGTTAACAACATCTTCTGTGGGGTAATCGAGCAAATCTTCTATGGAGTATTCGCCTAAGGGAACAACATTGAGATAAATCTTATCTGAGTAAATGGTTCTGAAAACAGCGTCACTGCTATAGCCGTATACAAACCTTTTGAAATCTGCCGGGATCTCATTGTCAGAGTTCAAAGTTGCTGTGTCAGCGACGAGGTGATCGTAGTTGATTGCGAGGATGAGCGCTGCGAGCGTTATCAGGCGTACAAACCGACCCCTGCTAATCCAGGTTCGCGTTTCCTGAACATCTCTAAGCATCTCTTCATCACCTACTTGGATTAGCAATGCAAACGGGCAGTGTTGCACCCCTACTATATCACAACCCATGCTAGAGGCGACTCAGATTAGTCGCGTGACTCCCGCTATCAAATGAAGCGGCATGGGTGACAGGCACGAACCTTAGTCCCGATAGACAGTTCTTGATTGCCGCACCGGAGCCGCACCCCGGCCAAGCACAGCGCAGACCCGTGATCCAAGCGCCGGACTTGGTTCAGTCTGTATTCATGGGCCCCGGCTCAAGGCCGGGGCGCGAGAAGAGAATTAGAGCCTCAGCCGCCTCTAAGCGGCACCAGGATGGCGAGTTCGTCGCCGTCTTCGAGCGTCTTGGTCGCGCGTTCGGCTTTCGGCACGGCGGTGCCGTTGACGCTGATCAGATAGGCGCCGTCGGGGAAGCCGAGCTTGCTCATAACGAGCTGCGGCGTCGCGCCGTCATCGACGTCGATCTGGGCGCGGTTGTCCTGGCCACCACCCGGCAGGTACTTCGCGTAGGCGCCGGACACCCTTAAACGCACGTTCATGGATGCTGCAGGACCCCCTGGGTGCGTTCCAGATAGGCGTGCATGATGAGGTGCGGGTCGTCCATCAGGCGATCCTTCCAGGCACCCAGCGGCACCTCGGTCTGGATCAGGCCGCGCAGCACGCCGACATGCTGGGTGAGCCCCAGCGACAGCGATCCCACCAGCTTGTCGTCCTTGAAGTTGAGACGCAGATAGCTCGAACGTTCGGGATCGACGGCGACCGCCTCGTCTCCGCCCTCTGTGCCGTCCCACAGGCCGTAGGAGCTGGAAATCAAACCCAGCGTGTTCAGAACGTTCATGACCAGGCTGCCGCGGTAGGGCGTCTTGTGGCCGGCCATGTTGCGCGCGGCGACGCGGCCGTGCTCGCTGGCGGTCGGCTGGATCGCGTGGACGTCGTAACCGCCTGTCGAAAAGTCCGGGCCCTCGGCGACGTCGCCGGCGGCATAAACGTTGGCGGCAGAGGTCTCCATGAAGTTGTTGACCTTGATGCCCGTCGACGTCTCGATGCCGGAGCCGTCGAGGAAGGCGATGTTGGGTTTGACGCCGGTGGCGCAGACGACGAGGTCGGCGTCCAGCCCCTTGTCGTCGTTGTTAAGCGTCAGGTGCAGGCCGTTGCCGCTCTGCTCGACCGCGTCGACACGGGTCGACGTCAGGACGTTCACCCCCTTGCTTTCGCACCAGGCCTTGATGATGTCGCCGCCGGTCTTGTCCATCATGCGCGCGACCATGCGATCTTCCATCTCGATGACGGTCAGGTCGACGCCGCGCGCGACCAGCGCCTCAAGAATGATACAGCCGATAAAGCCGGCGCCCATCAGCACGACCTTGTCGCCCTTCTTGGTCTTGCTGACAATGTGGCGGGCGTCCTCCAGCGTCCAGCAGGACTCGACATTAGCGAGATCCATGCCGGGGATCGGCGGTCGGACCGGGTGGGAGCCGGTGGCGAGCAGAAGCTTATCGAAGCCCAGCGAGCCGCCGTCCTCAAGCGTCACCTCGCCCTTGTCGGTGGCGACCGAGGCGACGCGGCCCTGACGCACGTCGATGTTCAGATTGTCGAAGTGGCCGGCCCCGTGGCGCAAATGGGTGCCCTCCTCGACGATGTCCTCGGCCAGAAGATAGGGGATGGCCATGCGCGAATAGGGCGCCTCCGGCTCTTCGCCAATCAGCGTGATGCCGGCCGAACGGTCCAGCTTTCTCAAGTTCTCGGCAGCAATAACACCGGCCGGGCCGGCGCCGACGATGACGTGGTTCATGGCAGTTTCCTCAACTCATCGACGCCCGCCGGCTGTTCCGTTCGTTGACGGAGCAGCCGGCGTTACGTCTTGTCCTGTCGTGCGTGCTCTAAAGGCCGAGACGCGACAGCGTCTCGTTGCTCGGCACGCCTTCCTCTGTCCAGCCGCGATGCTGGTAGTACTCCGGCAGCATCTTATCGAGTTCGGCGACCTTGCCCTTGGCGTTGCCGCTGGGCGCAGGGGTTTCCAGCATGCGCTTGGGCAACGTGTCGTCGGCCTTGGTTAGACCGGCACCCAGGTTGAACATGCGCTCCAGGTTGAAGGTCCGCTCGCCGCTTTCGATGATGCGTTCCAGGGGCCAGTCGCCCTCGCACGCCGCGTCGATCTGGGCGGCGAAGTCTTCGGGACCCCAGGCCGCCGTGGTGAACAAGCACAGGCCCGTCGAATCGATCATCGCGACGACGTCCTGGCTCTTCTTCACCGGTTCGGCCTTGCCGTTGCCGGAGACGTCTTCCATATCCTCGGCGAAGACATCGTGCTTCAGATGGCAAGCGCCGCGGTTGGACGTGGCGTAGCCCAGGCCCATGCCCTGGAGCGCGCGGCTGTCGTAACCGGCGAACTCCTGGCCCTTGACGCCCATAAAGAACTCCGGATGGCCGTACTTCTCGGTGAGCCGCTTGGAGCCGAGCGCCAGTTCCTTGCCGAAACCCTCGCCCTTGCCGGTCTTCTCGGCCATGACGGCAAGCGCCTCGGCGCTGCCGAAGTTGAGCGCGATGCCGTCGGTCTGATCCTTGGTGATGGCGCCGACTTCATAGAGCTCCATGGCCGCGGCAAGCGTCACGCCAAACGAGATCGGGTCCATGCCGTGCTCGTTCATCATGAAGTTGGCGAAGGTCAGGGCGTCGATGTCATCGACACCGACCACGGGGCCGAAGGCATAGGCCGTTTCGTACTCTAACCCGCCGGAGGCGTGGTGGTATTGCGGCCGGTTGACGACGGTAAAATGGTCCTTGTCGACATGGGCGATACGCCCGCACGCGATGGTGCAGCCGAAGCACGCCTTATTGGTGATCAGGTTGACGTGACCGTTTTCGTTTTTGGTGATCGCGAAGTTCGGGTTGATCTTGCCGGTGCCTTCGAACTGCACCTCGTTGAAGTTGCGGGTCGGCAGGCCGCCCCACTCCTCCATGGCGTCGATCATGGCCAGCGTGCCTTCCTGGGTCAGACCCTGGCGGCCTTCGCTCTCGGCGAGCTTGGCGTGGGTATCCTTGATCACCTCCATGAACTTCTTGGGATCGTGGACGGTGACGCCCTTGGTGCCGTGGCAGGCGATTGCCTTCAGGTTCTTTGAACCCATGACGGCACCGACGCCGGAACGCCCGGCCGCCCGGTGCAGATCATTGACGACGCAGGCGTAATAGACGCCGTTCTCGCCGGCCTCGCCGATCGAGGCAACCTTCAGGTTCGGATTCTGATGGCGTGCCTTGATCCACTCCTCGGTGTGCCAGACGCCGGTGCCCCACAGCTCGTCGGCCGGCAGGATCTCGACCTCGTCGTCGACGATGTGGAGATAGACCGGGCTTTTGGCCCTGCCCTCAAGAATGATCAGGTCGTAGCCCGCGTACTTCATCTCGGCGCCGAACTTGCCGCCGGAGTTGGAGCACGCGATAGCGTTGGTCAGCGGGCCCTTGCACAACACCGCGTACCGTCCGCTGGTCGACGACATCGTGCCGGTCAGGGGCCCGGTCGCGAAGATCAGGACGTTCTCCGGGCTCATCGGATCGGCCTTGGGGTCCATGTTCTCGTAAAGGTATTTGGTGCCCAGGCCGCGCTCGCCCATGTAGGACTCCGCCCATTCCATGTTGAGCGGTTCGGATTTCGCGGTACCCTCGGTCAGATTGACGCGAAGAACGTTTTTCTGCCATCCCATGATCGTTCTCCCTCAAGCTGCCGGCTGGTTGTCGGTCTTGACGGCCCAGGCCTGCATCCGTTCGTATCCGGTCCAGGCTGAGTCGACATAGGTGATGGCGTCGGTCGGACACGCCTCGGCGCACTTCGGATCGCCGTGGCACAGGTCGCACTTGATCACCTTGCCGGTGTCGGGGTTGTAGTTCACGGTGCCAAACGGGCACGCGATGGTGCAGACCTTGCAGCCGACACAGACATCGTCCAGCACCTCGACAGCACCGGTTTCCTGGCTCCTGACCAAAGCCTCGACCGGACAGGCGTGCAGGCACCAGGCCTCCGCGCACTGGGTGCAGGTGTAGGGCACGGCGCGTCGGCCGTGTTCGAATTCGAAGATCTTGATCCGTGAACGCGCGGGATTGAACGTGCCCTCGTGCTCGAACGAACACGCCATCTCACACTGAAGGCAACTGGTGCACTTCTCCGGATCAATCAATAGGGATTTCTGCATGTTGAGCCCCTTGTTCAACACAATAAAGTCGGGTCCCCCGGCCGGCATCCTGAAACCCGCCGAGAGCCTTCGTAACCATCTTAGACCGGTTTAATCGGATCTGTGTAGGGCCGGCTTGTCGATGACCTTGCCGCTGTAGGGGCTTTTTAGCGGTAGATGGCCTCGCCCAGCTCGCGCTTCTTGGCCGTCCACGCCTCAGGGTTGAGCACGACAATGCCATAGCGCGCGACCAACGCGTCGATCGCGCCGCCGCGGACCTGATGATACTGCGGCAGCTGGCCCGGCTCGATCACGGTGTGGAAGTCTGGGCCGGCCTCGATGTGGCCGGCGACGGCGCTCGCGCCCGACGGGCTCATCACCGTGACCAGTCGGCCCCAGCCGTGGGTGATGCCTCTGAGACCGTAGAGCTCCATCGCCCAACCGACCGACCCATTTCCAACTTGGCTCTCGACAAAGAGACCATAGCAAGGGCCTGATGCGCCAGCACGGGCGGGGGCGCTTGACCGGAATGTGACCGTGGCTTGCCGTCTCGTCCCACAACAGGCGGAAAGCTTGCCCATGAAACCGTTGCCGGCCCTCATCGCCGCGCTGCTTCTGACCGGGAGCCTGGGATCGATCCACGCGTTCAGCGTCATCATCGTGCCCCTGGAAGAGCGGTTCGGCGCCAGCCGGGGCGATGTCAGCCTGGCCTATTCGCTGGCGCTGATCAGCCTGACCGTCGCGGTCCTGTTCGGCCACAGGATCTACCACCGCCTGACGCCGGCGTTGATGGGTGCGGGCGCCTGTCTGGTGGCCGCCACAGGTCTGGTCCTGGCGGCCGTGGCGCCGGCTCTGGTGGTTGTCTACGCGGCCTACGGCGTCCTGTTCGGCTTCGCCAACGGCGTCGGCTACGGCTTTTCGCTGATCGCCGCCGCGCGCGCCTACCCCAAGCGCCAGGGCATGGCCATGGGATTGGTGACGGCGTGCTACGCGGTCGGCGCCATCGTCTTTGCCCAGGTTCTAAAGCTGGTCCACGAGCCCCATGGCCTCACCACCGCGCTCATCGTCCATGGGCTGTCGATCCTGGCCTGCGGCGCCGTTGCCGGTCTTCTGCTCAGCGTGTCGCGCTTGCGCATGGGTCATTCGGCACCGTCGACATCCGGCGGTCTGCGGTCCGACGTGCGTCCCATCATTCTGATGTGGCTGGGATTCGGCTTTGGCTGCATGTCCGGCATCATCGCCTTCAGTCACGCCGCCGGCGTGGTGACCGAAACCGGCGGCAGCGGGCGCCAGGCCGTCATCGGCGTCATGCTGGTCGGCTTTGGCAACGCGGTCGGCGGCCTGATGATCGCAGGCCTCGCCGATCGCATACCGTTGCGCCTTCTGCTGGTCGGCCTGCCGGCCCTGTCGATGGCAGGCCTGGCGGCCCTTGCCCTGCTCGACGGGCCGGGAATGGCGATCGTCTGCCTGGGGGTGGTCGGCCTGGCCTATGGCGCGATCGCGGCGATCTATCCGGTCGTGACCAGCCGCCGCTTCGGCATTGACCGCACGCCCAGAATCTATGGCCTGATCTTCACCGCCTGGGGCGTCACTGGTTTCGCCGGACCCTGGATCTCTGGGGTCATTTATGACGTCGAAGGCGGGTATCGAAGCGCCCTGGCGCTCGCCGGGCTGGCCGCTCTCATTTCGGCTGCCGCCGGTGCGTGCCTCAGACTTTCGGCCAGGGAGAGGGTCGGAACCGCCCAGACATAGAGTGCTGCGATCAGGCGTCGCGGCCAGCGAGCAGCTCTGCCTTGGCGATCTGGTAACGCGCGCCAATCCCGGTCAGCCAGCGCGGCGGCAGTTTGACCGGTTCGTCGAACTTCAGCATGTCGCTGACGATTTCTGAATCCTCGCCGACCGCCAATTCCGCCACGGCGCGGCCCTGGATCGTACCCTTGGCCGCACCGACTCCGTTCTGGCACACGGCCGACCAGACGCCGTCGTCGAGAACGCCGAACTTTGGCGCGTGGTTGCGCGTCATGCACATGGCGCCGCCCCAACTGTGGTCGAACGTAACATCGGGCAGCATGGGGAACCGCTCGCGGAACGTCTTGATGTGGCCACGATAGACAGCGCGCCGCTGGGCATCGTGACTGTATCCGTCCGGCGTGTAGCGCACACCCTTGCGGATCAACAGGCGCTTGTCCTGGGTGTAGCGCATGGTCGTCCCGCCCATGGTGGCGGGGATGACGCCCCAGTCGCCCTCGCCGCCCAGATCGGCCTGCTCGGCCTCGGTCAACGGACGGGTCAGGCTGGCATAGGTGAAGATGACGATGAAGTGGTTGGTCATGTAGCCGAACGCTGGAGTCCATCCGTTGGTCGCCAGGATTAGTTGGGGGGTTTTCAGCGAGCCATGCGCTGTCGTCAGGGTCTTGGTCGGACCATTGTCGAAGGCCTCGACCGGCGAATTCTCATAGACCGTGACGTTTTCCGGCATGGTCGCCGCCAGACCGCGTACCAGGGCCGCCGGCTGCATCAAGATGTTCTGCGGCGTCCAGACTGCATCGTGGAAATGGGCGGTGCCGAGGTACTGCGTCACACGCTCCGCGTTCCAGCGCTCGTAGCTTTCGTCAAGCATGTCCAGGCCGGCGCAATAGGCGTTCAGAGCCTCGACGCCTGAAGCCGTCGCCGCCGCGTGGACCTTGCCGCGCACACTCCACTGACACTGGATCTGATGGTTCTGCACGATCTCCGATAGCCACGCGATTGCCGTGCGATTCAGCCGCATCTGACGGAAGTCGCGGTCGGGATCGTCCATCTCGATGTTGTGCGGTAGATCGATGATGAACCCGGAATTGCGGCCGGATGCATTGCGCCCGATCCGCTGAGCCTCGACCAGCGCGACCTTGTCGTTGGGCCGCAGCTCGCCCAGACGCCGCGCCGCGCCAAGACCCGCAAATCCGGCGCCGACCACGACCCAATCCGCCTGCTGGTCGCCGGTCAGCACATTGGGCTCGCCATGATCCGGCAGGATCTCATACCAGCCGTTGGTCTTATCATCGCGCGGCAGATTGGTGACCCGCATCGTTCCACTCCTGGACTACACCCAGGTGAGAGTTAGTCACCGGTCGCATCAGGGGTCAAACAGGAAGTTTTTGCGGCACTTTGGTCAAAGGGGACGGACTGGGGCGGCAGTGCGACGTCGCGGCTAAAGACTGCTTTGAATCGCCGCGATAACTTCTTCGGGTTTCGGATTGGTCACGCCGGAATCGCGAACGTGGATGAAGTGCAGCGCCGAAGCGCCATCGCGATCGAACACCAGCACGGTCGGAATGCGCGCGACGTTGCCAAACGCCGCCGCGACCGCGTCATTGCCGGCAACCACGGAGAAGGCGGGTTCGTATGTGGCGATGAACGCCGCGAGCCGTTCGCCACCGTCCTCGAACCGCCCTGCCTGCTCAAAGCGGTTGATCGCGATGATCTCGACACCCTGGTCGTGATAGGCCTCGTAGAGCTCGTTCAAATGCGTGAACTCGGTGTGGCACGGCGGACACCAGCTGGCGAAGAACGTCACGACGACGACCTTGCCGTCGAGACCCTCCGGCGTAACCGGCGGACCGCTGATGGGGTCGAGCAAGGCGACCAACGTCTTGGTGTCGTCGGAGAGGGCGATCGGGTCGTCGGCGGCCTGCGCCATCGGCGCAAACACAACCGCAACCAGAAGTACGACAAGGTTTCGAAGCGTCGTTACCATGACGCCAAGATAGTGGTCTTTATGCCCGGCGTCGTGGTTCTACGCGCCTTCGACACGATATTGTGAAGGCATGTCAACAGGTTAGCACTACTCGCGGAACATCAGTACTCCAGGAACGCGAGCGGATCGGCGTGATGCGCGATCAGCCGCCATTCGCCGTCCTCTTTGCGGAACACGTTGGTGCCGCGCAGGCTGACATCGACCATGTTGCCGTTCCTGTCGCGGTTCGTGGCTTCCGCGCGATGGTGCGCGACCGCGAGCCCGTCACCAACGGTCAAATGGCGCTGCGTGACGTGAATCTCTCCGCCGAGCTTCAGGGCGGCCTGTTTCTCCCAATCCTCGAGGATGGCTGGCCAGCCGGTCAGAAAGATCCCGGCGGGACCCAGATATGCCACGTCGTCGGCGTGGGACCACAACGCCTTCATCGGTTCGAGGTCACCGACAAACATGGCGTTTAGCGCCGCAAAGAACTTGTCATCGGCCTCGCTGACCGCTCTCTCTTCATCCATCTTTGTCTCCCATCAGTCTTGCTGCCCAAGCAGCCCGCCATCGAGGCGAACACCGATGCCACAGCCACGACATCGTTGAGGCGTTAAAGGGCACGATGATCAGTGCCCTCGCCCGGTGTAATGAAAACGAGGTCGCCGGGTTTGCGCATCGCGATGCGGTGCCACACGCCTTGGGGAACAATAAAGGCCTGGCCGGCTTCAAGCGGTACGCGCCGTTCGCCGCCCGGCTGATCGAGGACGACATCGACCGCGCCCGACAGCAGGATCAACACCTCGCCGCCGGCAGGATGGCGCTCCCAGTGGTCGACATCACCGCTGATATGGGCGGCGGTCATCATACGACCGTCATAGACCCGCTCGCCCGCCATCAGTTCCGGCCAGAAGGTGTCGGTAACAGGGACCGCGTGCGCGTCGTCGCGGCTGTCCAGGTGCACGAAGGTGGTGAAGAGATCGAAGGTCGACATGGCGGATCGACGTCATGCCTTCTTTCGCGGCGTCACCGTCGGATGCTCGTCGGTCTTGCTGCCCGACGGCGAATTGGCGGCGGGCGCGACGGCGAAGAAGAAGGTCGCCTTTTCGTCGGCCTCATAGATCAACTCGGTGGCTTCCGGCAGCCACATGATGTCACCTGGACCCATCTCGTGGACATCGTCGCCGACGACGATGCGCATCTTACCGTCGATGCCGAACAGCATCTCGTCATAGGTGACGGTCCAAGGAATGCTGCAGTTCTCGAAGACGCCGATACCGCCGCCCAGTGTCTGGCTCACCGCGCCGTTAACCGTCGCGATCACGTTGCCGCCGCCTTCGCCGGGTGTCAGGTCGAAACCAAAACCACGAAACATCTTGGCTTCACTCATCAGTCACGCGTCCCCTCTTGGTGGTTACCGTCTTGGTGATCGGCCAAGCCTAGCACACGTCACGGCGACCGGCTGAACCAGACCGCCGCGACAAGACCAATCACCAGACAGGTCGCCGCTGTGACGGCAAAGACGAGTTGATAGTCGTTGGTCATGACAAGAGTAATGCCGAGGGTCGTCATGCCGATCGTGCCACCGAGCAACTGGCTGGTCAGCATGACGCCGCCGGCCTGCCCCTGCTTTTCGATCGGCAACGCGTTGGCGACGGCGCGCATGGGCGGCACAAAGAGAACGGGCTGGGTCAACCCGATCAGGAGAAGGCCCGGCACCATGATCATCAACCCGGCGCCGTCCGCGGTCGCCGCCAGCCAGACGAAGCTGATGAAGATCGCGGTAAGGCCGATCAAAGCTGGCCTGCGCTCGGCAAAACGGTCGGTGATCGGTCCGATGAAGAAGGCCGAGAACGGCAACGGCAGGACCGCCCACAGCATGGCGAGCCCCGCCTCGATCGCGCTCATGCCGAGTGTGTGCTGGAAGTAAAGAGCACCGAAGATGAAAACCGCCGTCTTCGAGAACTGCGCCATGAAGATGATGAGATTGGCGGATGACATCGTCCGGTTGGCGAACAGATCAAGCTCGATCAGCGGCGCGCGGACCTTGAACTCGGTCACGACGAACGCGCCGAGCGACAGGATTCCGACCACGATGAGTGCCAGGACGGAAAGGCTGGTCCAACCCCAGTCAGGCCCCTGCATCAGACCCATCACCAGCAGACCGACACCGGCGACCAGCGTGACAAGGCCGGGTTTGTCCAGGCGCGGCGCGTCGCCTTGGCGCGGCGGATCACGCCAAAACGCGAGCACAAGCGCGGCAATCACAACAACGAGGAACGGATTGACCCAGAAGATCCAACGCCATGAGAGATACTCGGTGAAGACTCCGCCCAGCAGCGGGCCAGCGGCAAGAAAGATCGTGCCCGTGGTGCCATAGATGCCGAGCGCGAGACCTCGTTGCTCGGGCGGAAACACGATCATCATCATCGCCATGGAGCCCGGCAGCACGATGGCCGCGCCGATGCCTTGCAGGGAACGCGCCACGATGATCCATGTCTCGTCCTGCGCGAAGCCGGCGGCAATCGACGTCGCGCCGAAAATGACCAGGCCCAGAATGAAAAAGCGTCTGAGCCCAACCATGTCGCCCAGCTTGCCCATGGCGGCCGCGAGGGCGGCGAACACAACCAGATAGGCGTTGACGACCCAGTGGGACCCGGTCTCGCTTAATCCAAGATCGCGCCGCATGGTCGGCAGCGCGACACCGACAATGGTCTCGTCAAGCACCATGAGGCCGAGCGACGCTCCCATGGCGACAAGGATGATCCACTTGTGGCTCTTCACCTCGGCCAATCCCTATCTCCTCCGTGACATCTCGCCGGACCGGCGCCGGCCACATCTCATGGTGACGGTTTCAGGTCGCGCGCGAACCAGGCCCAGGCCAAAACAGCGACGATTATGTTGAGACCAACCGTCGTCGCGAAGACGATCTGGAAATCGCCGGTCATGACCAGGACGATGCCCAGCACCGTCATGCCCATGGTGCCGCCCAACAATTGCCCCGTCAGCATGATCCCACCGGCCTGCCCCTGCTTTTCGTCGGGCAGCGCGTTGGCGACGGCGCGCATCGGCGGGACGAAGAAGAAACTGACGGCGATGCCCATCACCAGGAAACCCGGCATCAGCCACCAGAAGCCCGACCCGTTCGCCAGGAAAGCGATCCAGATG
>JBCCIS010000063.1 GCA_039028155.1 Pseudomonadota bacterium | reverse complement strand
GCGGGTTTCGGCTGGCCCATGCGCTATGGCGCCGGCTTCATGCTGAACAAGGACGAGGTGTTCGGCCCGCACCGGGACGCCTTCGGGCATTCAGGCTGGGGCGGTTACGTCGCCTATGCGGATCCGGCAAACCGGCTTGGCGTCGGCTATGTCATGAACCGCATGATAGTTCCGGCAGACGGGCCCGATCCGCGGCGGGTCCGGTTGCTCGAAGCCCTCTACGATGGCCTGGGACTCTAACCTGCCGACATGCTGGCGGGCGTGGCATGGGCGCTGTTGGCCGCCGTCATCTGGGGCGGCTATCTGGCCTTCGCGCGCGCCGGTGTCGTTGCCGGCCTTACCGCGTTCGACATCATGTTCATCCGTTTCGCTATCGCAGGCGCCATCCTGGCGCCCTGGTTCGTGATGGCCCAGCTCACCCCCGCGACACGCATCCCATGGCACCGGGCATGCGTCATGGCTCTCTTGATCGGACCGCCCTTCTTGCTGCTGGGGGTCGGCGGTTTCGCGCACGCGCCCCTGGCCGACGCCGCCCTGCTGCAGCCGGCGACACTCTTGGTGGGCACAACGGCGCTGTCGCTTTGGTGGCTCAATGAGCGCCTTAGACCGGGACAGTTCGTGGCGATCGTCATCGTTCTCTGTGGCCTGGCTTTGACGTTCGGGCCTTCGCTGACGTCGCTGTCGGGCCGGGTGCTGCTGGGCGACCTCATGTTCGTCACCGCGGCACTTCTGTGGGCCCTCTTCGCCATCCTCCAACGGCGCTGGCAGATCCCGCCGCTTCATGCCGCCGCCGCCGTATCGGTCCTGTCCGCCGTCTGCGTGGTGCCGCCCTATCTCTTGGCTCGCGGCTTCGCAGCCTTCGGGACGCTGTCACCTGCGGCGCTGTTCGGTCAGGTCGCGGTTCACGGCATCCTGGTCGGCATTGTCGCCATCGTCGCGTTCACGCAGTCCGTCGCGCGGCTGGGCCCCCAACGAGCCGCGCTGTTCCCTGCCCTGGTGCCGGGTCTGGCGCTGGTCATCGGGCTGCCGGTGACCGGCGAAATCCCAACCGCCCATCAATGGTTCGGCCTTGGGATCGTCAGCCTCGGCCTCGTCCTGGGCGCGGTCCCGTCATCCGGAAAAATGGAAAGACACTCACCATGATCCACGAGCTCAGAATCTATGAGATCTTCGACAACACAAGGGAAGCCTTCCATGCCCGTTTCCGCGATCATGCCGCGCGTCTGATGGCCGACCACGGCTTCACCATCCTCGCCATGTGGGAGGCAGAAACCGACAGGGGGCCTGAGTTCGTCTATCTCCTCGCCTGGCCCGACGACGCAACGCGCCAGGAGGCCTGGAAGACCTTCATGGCGAACCCGGAGTGGCAACGGATCAAGCGCGACACGGCTGCCGCGGCGCCAGGCGATCTGGTCGGCGAGGTGTCGTCGCGTGTGTTGGCACCGGCCGGGTACGGACCCGAACTGGGCGGCGCACTGGACTGATCAGGCAGCTTCCGCGGGCGTCTTGCGGACCTCGGCGTGATAATCATCCATCAGCTGATGGGTGATCGAGCCGACCTGGAAGTGGTTGTCGCCGATCTGCCCGACCGGTGTCACCTCCGCCGCGGTGCCGGTCAGGAAGATCTCGTCCGCTTTCGCGATCTCTTCCGGCCCCATATGGCGCTCGATCACGTCGATGCCACGCCGCTGGGCCAAGTCCATGACAGTGCGCCTGGTGATGCCGTCCAGAAAACAATCGGGGATCGGCGTGTGCAGCTTGCCTTCCTGGGCCAGGAAGATGTTCGCGCCGGTCGCCTCGGCAATCAGGCCACGATGGTCGTACATCAAGGCGTCGTCGAAACCTTCCTGCTCGGCCTTGTGCTTCGACATCGTGCAGATCATGTAGAGGCCGGACGCTTTGGCCTGGGTCGGTGCCGTGTCGGGCGCCGGACGGCGCCAGTCGGAAACCGCCAGCTTGATACCGCGCTGGCGCGCCTCGTCTGAGAAGTAGCTCGGCCACGGCCACGCCGCGATCGCCACATGGATCGTGTTCTGCTGCGCCGAGACACCCATCATCTCACTGCCGCGCCATGCGACCGGCCGGACATAGCCGTCGATGATGTCATTGGCTTTCAGAACCTCGTAGCGGGCCGCTTCCAGCGCCTCGATCGAAAACGGGATGTCATAGCCGACCATCTGGGCGGAGGCGTGCAGGCGCTCGCCATGCTCGCGCACTTTGAAAATGTTGCCGCCATAGCAGCGTTCGCCTTCGAACACGGCACTGGCATAATGCAACCCGTGGGTCAGTACATGAATCTTGGCATCGCGCCAGTCGATCAGCTTGCCATCAAGCCAAATCTTGCCGTCGCGGTCATCAAAGGGGACAAAATCGGCCATGATCTTTCCTTCACATTGGACGGGGTCTTTCCCCGAGTCGCCCTCATTCGGCTATCTTGACTAGCATCAACGGGAATATACGTCAATATGGCTGACTTAAATTCCGGCCCTAACCCGCTTTTTCTGCGCGATGAGGACCTGCGCGAAGGCATGGAGATGTTGTTCTTTGCCTATCGCGACTTCACCGCGCGCCCCGATTCGATCCTGGCCGAGCTTGGCTTCGGCCGCGCCCATCACCGTGTCATCTATTTCGTCGGACGCAACCCCGGCATCACGGTGAAGGAGCTCCTTGCGATCCTGAAGATCACCAAGCAGAGCCTAGCGCGGGTACTGCGGCAGTTGATCGAGAAGGGTTACATCGAACAGCGCCAAGGCACCCGCGACCGGCGTCAGCGCCTGCTGCATCTGACCCAGGCCGGCGCCGATCTGGAGTGGCGTTTGAGCGAAGACCAGCGCGAACGTATCGCCCGGGCTTACCGTGAAGCCGGCGCTGATGCGGTGGCGGGCTATCGGCGCGTCCTGACCGGCATGGTCGATGAAGAAGACCGTGCGCGGCTGAAGCGCAACCGCTGAAACCATGCCCGAACAGCCCCATATCCTGGTCATCGACGACGACCGTAGGCTCAGGGAGCTGTTGCGCAAATACCTTGCCGATCAGAACTTCATGGTCAGCACGGCCGAAGATGCGGCCGACGCGGAGGCTAAGCTGGCAAGCTTGGCGTTCGATCTCTTGATCGTCGACGTGATGATGCCCGGCGAGGACGGCATGGCCTTCACCCGGCGGATCCGGAAGGCGGTCGGTACGCCGATCTTGATGTTGACCGCCATGGACGAGACCGACGACCGGATCGCCGGCTTGGAGAGCGGTGCCGACGATTATCTGCCCAAGCCATTCGAGCCGCGGGAACTGGTCCTGCGCATCCAGAGTATTCTGCGTCGCTCGGTCGTACCCGAACAGGCCGACGGCGCGGTCGATTTCGGTCCGTTCAGCTTTGACCCCGAACGCCTGGAGTTGTGGCGCGGAGACGACCTGGTGCCACTGACCGGGCGCGAGGCCAATCTGCTGCGTGTCTTCACCATGCAGCCTGGTGTCACGCTCTCGCGGTTCAAGCTGTCGCAGCAGAGCGGTGCGGGCGAACGCACCATCGACGTCCAGGTAACGCGCCTTAGGCGCAAGATCGAAGACGATCCGCGAGCGCCGCGTTTCCTGCAAACCGTTTGGGGCGAGGGTTATGTTCTCAGAACATCCTGACCTCAAATGACGATGTCGTTGAATGCCGCGCGCCGTGTCGTGCCGGTCAAACGCTTCCTGCCGCGCAGCATCTTTGGACGCTCGCTGCTGATCGTGCTGACGCCGATCATCATTCTGCAGATCGTTGTCGCCCTGGTTTTCTACGAACGCCACTGGGATACGGTGACACGGCGTCTGACAACCGCCGTCGCCGGCGACATCTCGACGCTGATCTGGATGATGAACACCTACGAGGCGGAAGACGAGCAGAGCCTCGTCTACCGCATCAGCAGAATTCACCTGGACATGGAGGCCTCTTTCCGGCCTGGCGAACAGATGCCCGCAGAACTGCCGCCGGTCGGCTCCAGCGGCCTTGAAGAACAACTCGCCGAAAGCCTGAACGAGCGAGTCGGACGCCCGTTCATCATTGATACCGATGCTGGCAACCGCATGATGCTGATCAAGGTCGGCCTGCAAAACGGCGTGCTGGACATCTATGTCCACGAGAAACGTCTGGAGAGCTCGACCACCGATCTCCTGGTCTTCTGGATGGTCGGCACGTCGGTCGTCCTGGCGCTGATCGCGGCCTACTTCCTGCGTCAACAGATCAGACCGATAAGGCGGTTGGCGGCGGCAGCCGACAGCCTGGGCAAGGGCCGTACCGACGTCGAGCTGAAGCCATCGGGCGCCAGCGAGGTGCGTCAGGCTGCCCACGCGTTCTTGATGATGCGCGCGCGCATCCTGCGCCAGATCGCCCAGCGGACCCAGATGCTGGCCGGCGTCAGCCATGATCTCAGGACGCCCCTGACGCGTATGAAGCTTCAACTTGCCATGCTGAGCGACAAGGCCGGCGCCGCCGACCTGCAGGCCGATATCGCCGACATGGAGCGTATGGTCGATGGCTATCTGGCGTTCGCCCGCGGCGAGGGCGAGGAGCCGGTCGCCAGCACCGATCTCGCGGCCATGGTCAGCGAGATCGCCACGAGCACCCACAACGCCACGGTGAATGTGGAAACCGATGGCGATCTGGAGGTGGAGGTCAGACCGCAGGCGTTTAAACGGTGCCTGACAAACCTTGTCAACAATGCCCAGCGCTATGCCGATCAGATCCTTTTCGCTGCACGGCGCACGGGCGATGCCATCACCATCACAATCGACGACGACGGTCCCGGTATCCCGAGGGAGTCGCGCGAAGCGGCGTTCCGCGCCTTCTTCCGCCTTGATCCGTCACGCAATCCGGAGACCGGTGGCACCGGTCTGGGTCTGACCATCGCCCGCGATATCGCCAGGGGTCACGGCGGCGAGTTGACCTTGGACGACTCACCGCTTGGTGGCCTCAGGGCCCGAATCGTTTTGCCGGTGTAGCGAACCATCGGCGCGACGGCCGGGAGAAACCGCTTGTTCGGTCAACTGGCGGTCTGTATTTAAACTCTTCGACTAGTCAAAGAATGGTTCAGGCAGGTCGATGGAGGCATCCGTCTACGCCGCTGATGCGGAACTTGAAGCCAACCACTGGTGGTATGTCGGCCGCCGTAAGCTATTTGGCAATCTGATCAATACCTTACATCTGACTGACAGCAGCGATGTTGTCGATATCGGCACCAGCTCCGGCACCAATCTGCGGCTCCTGGCCGATTTGGGTTTTTCAAGAATTCGCGGCGTCGATGCCAGTCCGATTGCCGTTGAATTCTGTGCCGCCAAAGGTTTTGATCGCGTTCTGCTGGGCGACGTTTGCGCGCTGCCGTTCGAGGACGGCGAACTAGATCTGGTCCTGGCCACCGATATCGTTGAACATGTGGACGATGACGTGGGCGCAATGCGGGAAATCACCAGGGTACTTAAGCCGGGCGGGTGCGCGTTGATCACCGTGCCAGCATTCCGCATGCTCTGGGGTCATCAGGACGATCTCTCTCATCACAAACGGCGCTACCTTAAGAACGACATGATCGCGCTGTGCCGGGACGCCGGGCTCAAGCCGGTTCGCTCGTTCTACTTCAATTATCTGCTGTTCTTTCCAATTTATGTGGCGCGCCGCCTGCTACGGCTCTCAGGGACAAAACCGATCCCCGAGACCAGGCTTAACGCGCCGGTCTTGAACCGTATGCTGTCTGCAGTGTTCACCGTCGACATCAAGACTGCGCCGGTCCTGCGTCCGCCTTTCGGCGTCTCCTTCCTGGTGCTCGCGCAGCGCCCCGAACCCGCGCCCGACGCGCCAGTCTGAGCCCATGGTTGAAACCGATAGGTCCCACAAGATTATGGCCCTGACATTTCTGGTGCTGGTCGTCGCCTGCACCGTCGCTGCGAATCTCTTGTTGAAAACCGGCGTCGGCACTGCGTCGGGCGGGATCGCCGGAACCGACCTTTCCGGTCTGATCAACGTACGCGTTGTTATAGGTCTCATGGCATTCGGACTTGCGTTCGTGTTCTACGCCCTGGCCTTGCAACGCGTTCCCTTGAACGTTGCGCAGTCCTTTCTGGTCGCGCAGTTTGTCGGCGTCATCATCGCGTCCGCCGTGGTCCTGGGTGAACCGATAAGCCCGCTTCGGTGGGCCGGGATCGCGTTGATCGCCGGCGGCATCGCGATTGTCGCCTATTCGAACTAACCACGCTGACGATCGCGCTGAGGTGAAATCCGATGCCTGAGTCCATGAGTGCAACGCCATCGGCCGTCACGTCCCGGGAAGCGGACGGCGTTGCGGCACGCGACGGAGCTGCACGCATCGACTTGTCGATTATCATCCCGGTCTACAACGAAGAAGCGAACCTGCCGGCTCTCTATCAGAAGCTTCACGCGACGATCGACGTGCTCGGGCAGACCTATGAGATCCTCTTTGTCGACGATGGCTCATCGGATGACAGTCGGTCGGTGTTGTGTCAGCTGGCCGCAAAGGACCCGCATGTCCAGGTTATTGCGCTGCGGCGAAACTATGGGCAGACGGCGGCGATGATGGCGGGTATCGACCACGCTGCCGGCGCCATCTTGATCCCCATGGATGGTGATGGCCAGAACGATCCGGCCGATATCCCCCGACTTCTCGAAAAGCTCGACGAGGGTTACGACGTCGTCTCCGGTTGGCGCGCTGACCGCAAGGACAACGCGCTCACCCGCACCTTACCCAGCCGAGCCGGCAACTGGCTGATCTCGCGGATTTCCGGCGTCAAACTGCGCGACTACGGATGTTCGCTCAAAGCCTATCGACGACAGGTGTTGGATGGCGTGCGCCTTTACGGGGAGATGCACCGTTTCATCCCGATCTATGCATCGTGGCAGGGAGGCCGCGTCGCCGAGATTGCCGTCAACCACCACCCGCGCCGGCACGGCAAATCGAGCTACGGTATCGAGCGTGTGGCGAAGGTGATTCTGGATCTGTGCGTCATACGCTTTCTCGACCGTTATGCAACCAAACCGATCTACGTGTTCGGCATGTTTGCTTTGCTAAGTTTCGCGATCGCCGGTCTCAGCCTCGCCTACATGATCTATCTTAAGATTGCCGAAGACGTCTCGTTCATCGAAACGCCCTTGCCGCTTCTCCTCGTGACGACCGGCAGTATCGGCGTGTTGTCGATCCTTCTTGGATTGATCGCGGAACTCCTGGTGCGAACGTACTACGAAGCGCAATCCAAGCTGACCTACATGCTCGATCGAACGGAGCGCACGGACTGAGCGCGCGGTCACGCGCAGGTCCGGCATCGCCATGTGCGGCATCACGGGTTTCTTCGGGGACGGCGATCAAAACGACCTGACTACGATGACCGTCGCGCTCGCGCACCGTGGCCCCGATGCCGACGGCTACTTTGTCGATACGCAAAATCGGATCTACCTTGGACACCGGCGCCTCACCATCATCGATGCCGCCGGCGGCCAACAGCCGATGTCCGACATGTCCGGCGACGTAATCGTTACCTTCAATGGTGAGATCTACAATCACATCGCGCTGCGTCGGGAACTGGAAAGCCTCGGTCATCGCTTCAAGAGCAGTCACTCCGACACTGAAGTCCTGGTCAATGGCTGGCGGGCGTGGGGCACCGGCCTGCCGGAGCGACTCAACGGCATGTTCGCTTTTGCCATCTATGACCGACGCGACCGCATCCTGTTTCTGGCGCGCGACCGGTTTGGCGAAAAGCCGCTGTTCTACGGCGACAAGGGCGGCACCTTTGCGTTCGCGTCAGAGCTTTCGGCGGTCGCGGCCCACCCGCGGTTTGGTCGCGACATCGATCGACTGGCGCTGAAGAAGTACTTTGCCTACGGGTTTTTGCCAGGCGCAACGGCACTCTACCGTCATTGCCATAAACTGCCGGCGGGCCATTGGCTGCGCGTTGATCTCGAATCCCGCCGCGTCGATAGCGAGGCCTATTGGACGTTTCGCCTTGATGCCGACCCCGCGCTCGCGACGCGCACGGAAAGCAGCCTCGCCGAAGAGCTTCGAAGCCATCTGGAGACGGCCGTCCAGAGACGGCTGATGAGCGATGTTCCGTTGGGTCTCTTTCTTTCCGGCGGCGTCGATTCCAGTGCCGTGCTGGCCATGGCCGCCGCCGGCCAATCGACCGAGCCCATTCAGACATTCACCATCGGGTTCGACGAACCGACTTACGATGAGTCGACGTTTGCCCGACAAGCGGCTGACGCCTTCAGCACGAACCACCACCAGCAGACACTGGACCTCGACGCCTGTCAGCGTCTGCTACCGGAGATCACGAGCCGTTTGGACGAGCCGATAGGCGATCCGTCCCTCGTGCCGACCTATCTGCTAAGCGGCTTCACGCGCGAACATGTGAAAGTCGCGCTGAGCGGCGATGGCGCCGACGAGTTGTTCGCGGGCTACGATACCTTCACCGGCCTTCGCCTGGCCCGGATCGTCGATGCCGTGGTCCCGCATAAGGCCCGCTCGGCCATCCGCCGTCTGGCCGACCTTCTGCCCCGCTCCGACTCCAACCTCAGCGCGGACTTCAAGATTCGGCGCGCGCTCGGCGGGCTGACATACGAGCGGCCCTTGTGGAATCCCCGCTGGCTCGGACCGCTGTCGCCCGAAGACATCACCGAGCTGTTCAACGAGCCCGTCGACATTGAAACGCTGTTCGAGGAAGCCGTCGCCGTGTGGAACGACAACCCAATGGCCAATCTGACCGACCAGACCTTGGCCTTCTACACCAGGCTCTATCTGACCGACGATATTCTCGTCAAAACGGACCGCGCCTCCATGATGCATGGCCTGGAGTGCCGTGCGCCGTTTCTCGATCCCGATCTCGTCGACTTCATCTGCCGTCTGCCGACACGCTTCAAGTACCAGCGCGGCGAACGCAAGTGGTTGCTGAAACAAGCGCTAAGCGGCTTGGTTCCTGAATCCCTTTTGCAGCGCAAGAAGAAGGGCTTCGGCATTCCGCTGACGACGTGGCTGCGCGGTTTGCCGTCTGTTGAGCAGGTCGACGTCGGCGCTGACCTGGATGTCGTGCGGAGGTTTGAGCGGGCGCATCATGAAGGCCACGCCGATCACCGCCTGTTCCTGTGGTGCTGGCGGGTCCTGCAACAACAGACCGCATCCCTTACCGACAGTCACGCCACCCTGCCGCGAGATGCCAGCGCGCAGGCAAACGTCTAGGACCGCTAAGGTTCAGTCTCGCTCGGCGCCGCATCGCCGGCCACGGCATTCATGTCGAGCTCTATCGCAGCGTAAGTCTGGCCGAAACGCTCACCCTGCCAAAGGACCTGGGAACCGGGGCTTGCACCGTCGGCCGCCATGCCGGAACCGTCGATCACCAGGACACGACCGTCGGCAGTCTCGTCCAGTCCCCAGCAATCGTCAGCGTCGGAGATCCAGCAGTTGTCCGACCAGCGCGGCCGATACTGAATACGACCTGACTCCAGACTGACCGGTGGCAATCGATCGTAGCTCTCGGGTTTTCGGTAGCGATGATAAGCGTAGAGTGTCGCGCAGACTTCGGGCCCTTCGGTGTTCAGACACAACACCTGTCCCGACGGGTTGGCGGCCAGATACTGATCAATGATGGCACCGAGTTGGTCGTCGACCTCGGCCGCCTGAGCGGTCGCCTCGGTTGTCGCGTTGACGAACTGCACAGCGGAGCCGATTGAGAGAACAATCGAAACGGCGATCGTCACGCCGGCCAACCACCTTGGTCCACACCGGTAGATCAGCGCGATCAGGATCGGACCAACCGCCAGCAATGTCATGACGTATCGCGGCGTCAAACCAAACTCGTCGGGGCGCAGCTGCGACAGCGATGTGTCAGTGATAAAGGACCAGCCGATCAGGACGTTGATGACGATGGCGAACAGGGCGAAGAGACCGATCGCCGCCGCACGGTCCCGGCGCCCAATAACCATGATGGCGATCAGGGCAAGCCCGATGCAGGCCACGATCCACCAATTCCACAGATGAGACAGCAGGAACGGCAGGGGGTCCGGCGTGGCTGAATCCGTGGCCGCCAGTCCACTCTTGGTCAGGAACGTGCCAATCGCACCGATGAACCAGAAACCGGCCATGATGTTGACGCCGATCAACCAGCCCCATAGCAGCGGCGACACCGCTTGGGTAAACAGGGGCAACCAAGAGCGAAGGCGTGACAGGACGAACCACGCCACGGCGCCAACCGGAATCGAGAGGACGGCGCTGATGCCGATCACCGGGCCCATGAATGTCCAATCGATCTGATAGACCGAGCCGGGGCCTGCCACGACATAGAGCATGGGCGGCAGGCAAAGGGCGAACGTCAGCATGATGGCCGCGATCAACATCCAAAGCGGCCATCCGCGCGTCTGGCCGGCACCGGCCAGGCCGAGCCACGCGAACCGTTCTTCCGAACCCGAATTGACGTAGCGCCATAGCACGAACAGGCATGCCGGCAGCGCGATCGCGCCGCAGATATAGAAGTTCGCGGTGATGAACCCGAGGCCACCGAAGGCGAGCCACCAGTCCGCCGGCCGGTTTTCGGTCCGCGCAAAAACACCCGCAAGGGCAAGGCCACACGGTGCCAGAAGAATGCCGATCGGATAATAGTGGCCCCAGTGCGTCGCCATGATCATGACCGTCGGCATCGTCGCGGTGATGAGCGCCACGGCAACGACGGCGGCCAACGGCAATCGCAGACGCTCGACCTCGCGCGCGAACCACAAGGCCGCCAACATCAGAAAACCGAACTGGATAGCGACGGTCACGTTGGCAAATGCCTGCAGGCTGGACGCCATTACGCCCGATATGAGCGCGGCCAGCCCCCCTAGTTGCTGGATGAAGAAGGCTGGATGATGCGGCGTCGGCCAAGGTTCCAGGGCAACCCAGTTCAGCCCCAGACCGTACATACCGGTGATGGAGTCATAGCTGACGAGAGGATAACCGCGGCCCAGGAACAACAGGTCATAGGCGAACACCAGCAACCCGGGCAACACGAACACGGTCGCGGACACGCTGCGCGAAACAGGCACCTTCTCGGTCATGCGACTGGAATCCCCTAGCGCCAAGAACAGGCGACCTCACAGCCAAGCGTAGAAGTCTCTACGCCTTCATCGCGCCCTTGGGAATACCCCGCGGCACCCTGCTGATGCGGGGCGAGACGAAGCGATGCTAATAGAGCCGTCCGCCATTAGGCACCGGGCGGTCGACCGCGGCCAACACGACCTCGCCGTTCTCGTCGGGGAACCCCAAGGTCAGCACTTCCGACATCATGGGTCCGATCTGGCGGGGCGGACAGTTGACCACGGCCGCGACCTGGCGTCCGACCAGATCGTCCAGCGAGTAGTTGGCGACGACTTGGGCCGACGTCTTGCGCACGCCGATCTCCGGACCGAAGTCGATCTGCAACCGGAACGCCGGCTTGCGCGCCTCTGGAAATGGCTCGACCGCAATCACCGTGCCGACACGAATGTCGACCTTCAGGAAATCATCGATACCGATCTGGTCGGTCGCGGCGCCCGTCATGCCGGTTGTTCGACGGCATCGTCCTTCAGGTCGTCACCACGGCGCGAGCCAAAGCGGCAGAGCGCCGCGCATAGCCGGTCGACCTGGCCCAACCGCTTGTCGAGCAGGGCCATGGTCTTGCCCATATCCTCGCTGTCGTCGGCGAGCCAGGTGCGCATGACATCGGCATAGAGCGCCATCAGCCCCTTGATCCGCATGCGACCGGCCAGGCCGGAGGTATCAATCCGCGCGGCCTCCAGCATCCAACCCATGGAGCGCATTAGGCGGCAGGCACTGCCCATCATGGCGCAAGGGTCGGCGCCGCCGTCGCGCACGATCGCGCGGACTGCGTCCTTATGCGGCGCGAGCGCATCGAAACGGCGCATCAAAACGTCGAACAGCCGGTCGCGAACGCTCTCAGCGGCGAGATCGGCGCGGTCGCCGGCCAGAACCGCATCGTCGATCTGGTCGGAAAAGGCCTCGAGAATGGCCGCCTTCGAGCCATAGGCTTCGTGCACCTGGGCGAGGGTCATGCCGCCCTCCGCAGCAATATCCGCGAGTGTCAAATCGCGCCAGCCACGCTGTGCGGCGAGGTTCAGCGCCGTTGCCAGCGCTGTCTTCGGTACGTCGGCCTTCTTCACCATGGTCACGTCTCCCACAGGTCGTGTCAGGGACCCCCATGGGTGAATCTAGGGTGGCGGACCAAGCTTGCCAACGAGCAAGTGCAGGATCATATCTTGATCACGCGGGAGCCACACCGGCCAACAAACAAGCCCTAGCTGGCGAGTTCCTTTGAACGGCGGGTCGCCGCGGCGACAGCGCGGTCGAACAGGGGCTGAAGCCCGTCCTCGGCCATCAGAACCTCCAGCGCCTCGGCCGTCGTCCCGCCCGGGCTGGTCACCGCGCGGCGCAACTCCTCGGGCGACTGATCGGACAGGCGCGCCAATTGGCCGGCGCCCTCGACGGTGGCGCTGGCCAGCCGCCCGGCGATATCGGGCGGCAGTCCGTTGGCGACGCCCGCATTGGCCAGGATCTCGATCAGCAAGAAGACATAGGCCGGGCCGCTGCCGGAAAGCCCGGTGACCGCGTCCATCAGGGCTTCGTCGTCCAGCCACACAGTCTCGCCGACCGTCGCGGCCAACGCATCGGCCGCAGCACGCTGTGCGTCGGTAGCGTGGCGATTGGCGACAAGGGCGGTGATGCCATGGCCAACGGCCGCCGGCGTGTTGGGCATCAACCTTACGATTGCGATGCTATCGCCGAGCGCGCGCTCGAAAACGCCAATCGTCGTGCCCGCGGCGATCGAAAGGACCAGCGCGCCGGCATCGGCAAACCGCCCTAGGCCCGCGACCGCATCGGCCATAACCTGCGGCTTGACGGCAAGCACGATGACGGACGGCGCGAATCCCGTCGGTACATCGCCGGCGTCGCCGACGACAGCAACGCCGTGGTCGGCCGCGATAGCTTCGGCTGTCGCCTCGGCGGGCTCGACGACGACGATCTTGTCGGCTTCGATACCTTGGCCGAGCCAACCCGCCAACATGGCGCCACCCATCTTGCCGCAACCCACCAGCAGCAACGGAAACGCATCGGTCAGCATAAGGTCAGGCTTCGCCGACCGGATCGATGATGGCGGCGCTGACGGCTTCTTCGGCGGACTTGCCGTCGCCGATCACGTATTGGAAGGCAGGGTAGAAACGTTCGGATTCCGAGATCGTGATGTCGATGAGATCGGCCAGTTGCTCGTCCGTCGGCATGTCGTGGCCGCCCAGCAGCAGCGCGTGCCGATACGTGATGACGCGCTCGCCGCTGAAGAGGTCGAAATGGCCGACCCAAAGGCGTTCGTTCACATAGGCAAGCAGGCGGCAGATCTCTTGGAGCCCCTCTTCCGGCACCTTCAGGTCGAAGGCGCAGGACAGCATCAGCGCATCAAGCTCGCCTTCCCAACCGAACCACATGCGGTAGGCACACCAGCGTCCCTCGATCTCGACGGCGATTTCGTTCTCCGCCAGGCGCTCGCACGCCCAGGCATTGGCCGTGACAAACCGCTCGACCATGTCGAGGGGATGCTGTTCCGGGCCACTCGCCTCTTCTTCCAACAAATCCGTCACTGCGCCTCTCCTTGCCGAGGCACGGTAAAGCCTTACCGCGATGGAGGTGAAGGGGATGCACTGTCAGGCAGCATCAACACAAAGGTCAGCCTGCCAGACGGTTCTTATCCCATCAACTGGCTTTCTGTGCCTTTTTCGTACCCGTTGTGGACGTTTTCTTTCGTTTGGAGGAGGCCGACCCGCCTATCTTTTTCGACGATTCCAGGGCCTCAAGCCGCGCCTCCAGCGCCTCGATCCGCGCGCTCAGGCGTTCGTTTTCCTGGCGCGCCAGAGCCGCCATGTCGCGGACGACCTCGAAATCCTCGCGATTGACAAGATCCATACGCTCAAAGACGCCTTCTAGCTGCTGACGCAAGCGCGCCTCGACTTCTTCGCGCACGCCCGACGCCGCTGTCACCGCGCCGCTCAGCACGCGGGCGAGATCGTCCAGTATCCGGTTGTCGGTTTGCATGGCGGCTTCTCCCGGTTTGATGGGCGTCATATGGCCCGATCCTGTCACAACCGCAACCGTCCGGTCACGATCGGGTGAAATCAGGCATCCAATCGCTCGAATCCGGGCGGATTCGCCAATCAAGAAATCCACGCAAGACGATTCAAAGACGGGTTGACCTGCTCCACACATCGATAACGAGCGGATTCACCTAATTGAGGCGAAACCGCCAACCGGTTCCACCTCAACACGATCCGCTCTAAGGTCCCGGTCGCCACACCCTCCGGGACCCTCATGCACGCACTTGCCCTCGCTTTTCCCGAGATCGATCCGACGCTGGTTCAGATCGGCCCCTTCGCCATCCGCTGGTATGCGCTGGCCTATGTCGCGGGCATCCTGTTGGGCTGGGCCTATGCCATCGTCCTGGCACGCCGCTCACCGGTGGCCATCGATCGCAAGACAATCGACGATCTGCTGCTGTGGATCACCCTGGGCATCGTTCTGGGCGGGCGTCTTGGCTATGTCCTGTTCTACAAGCCCGGCTACTACATCCACCATCCCGGCGAGATCTTCGCCGTATGGGAAGGCGGCATGGCGTTCCACGGCGGCCTTCTGGGCGTCATCCTGGCGTTCACGATCTTTGCCCGGATCAAGAAGATACCGGTCCTGGCGATGGGCGACATCGTCGCCTCGGTGGTGCCGATCGGCCTCTTCCTGGGACGTTGCGCCAACTTCATCAACGGCGAGCTGTTCGGCCGCGTCACCGACGTGCCCTGGGCCTTCGTCTTTCCCCACGGCGGTCCGGATCCGCGGCACCCGAGCCAACTCTATGAAGCCGCGCTGGAGGGCCTGGTGCTCGGTCTCGTGGTCTACTGGGCATGGCGCGCGACGTCGCTCAGGCTACGCCCGGGCGCCATCGGCGGCCTGTTCCTGGCCGGCTATGGGGTATCCCGGTTCATCGTCGAGTTCTTCCGTGAGCCCGACGCCCATCTGGGCTTCCTGTTTGCCGGGGCGACCATGGGCCAGTTGCTGTCGTTGCCGATGATCGTGATCGGCCTGGCTTTGATGATCTGGGCGAAACCCTATGTCGCGCCCGCTGAGCAAGCACCGGCGAAGGCCAAGCCTTCAAAATCCAAGCGCAAGAAGACGTGAGCGATCTGGCGGCCATGCTGCATCAGCGTATCGCCCGAGACGGCCCGATCGGCGTCGATGTCTTCATGGCCGAGGCGCTGGGCCATGCCGAGTTCGGCTATTACATGCGTCGCGATCCCTTTGGCCGTCAGGGCGACTTCGTGACCGCGCCGGAAACCAGTCAGATGTTCGGCGAGCTGCTGGGGCTGTGGTGTATCGATGCATGGCAGCAGGCAGGCGCGCCCAAGCGCGCCCTGTTGATCGAACTGGGACCGGGCCGCGGCACCTTGATGGCCGACGCCGTGCGCGCGATGGCCGTGCATCCCGCCGCGCTCGATGCCTTTGCGATCCATCTGGTCGAAACCAGCCCGCATCTGCGCCAGATTCAGCGTGCGACCCTCGCCGATTACAAGGTCGATTGGCATGATGAGCTGGACGATATCGATGATGACTATCCCGCCTTTATCATCGCCAACGAGTTCTTCGATGCCTTGCCGGTACGCCAGTTTGTCGCCACCGCGTCAGGATGGCGCGAGCGCCTCATTACAAGTGACGGCGAAGCGTTCTCTCCGCTTCTGGCCGAGGCGGCGACGGTCAGTGGCCTGCCGTCGCTGGCCCCTGCTGGACGCGTGACTGAACTTTCGCCGGCACGCCAAGCGGTCATGACGTCAATGGCCGAACGATTGGTCCGCGACAGTGGCGCGGGTTTGGTCATCGACTTCGCCGGCAGCGGCGACACCTTGCAGGCCGTGCGCGAACACCGTCACGCCGAGCGGTTCGCTGATCCCGGCGACGCCGACCTGGCCGCGGCCGTCAACTTCGACGCCCTGATCCTGACTGCCGAAAGCGCGGGCGCACCCTGTTACGGCCCGGTCGATCAAGGCGCCTTCCTCAAACGCCTCGGCATCGACACCAGGGCAGCAGCCCTCGCCCAATCAGCCGATGATGAACAAAGGACGCAGATCGACGCCGGGCTCGCCCGCCTCACCGGCGGTGACGCCATGGGGCGTCTCTACAAGGTCCTTGCGCTGACCGGCGATCGCTCTGTGACGCCGGCGGGATTTGAGGGCGCGCCATGATTACCATCAGCGCGCTTGACGGCGGCAGCGTCCGTCACGGCTTCTTCGATCGCACCGGCGGCGTCAGCGACGGCATCTACGCGACGCGCAATTGCGGTTTCGGTTCCGACGACGACCGTGACGCGGTCGCCGAGAACCGGCGCCGGGTGACCGACGCCTTGGGCATCGCTACCGACCGGCTGTGCACGCTCTATCAGATCCACAGCGATCAGGTGGTGACGGTGCGCGATCCCGATGATGTCGCGGGCCAGAAGGCCGATGCCATGGTAACGGCCGAGCCCGGCATCGCGCTTGGCGTTCTTACCGCCGATTGCGCACCCATACTGTTCGCCGACCGCCAGGCCATGGTGGTCGGGGCGGCCCATGCTGGCTGGAAGGGCGCGCTGGCCGGCGTCGCCGAGGCCACCGTCGAGACCATGGTCTCGGCGGGCGCCAAGCGTGGTGACATCACTGCGGTGATCGGCCCGTGCATCGCGCCCGCGTCCTATGAGGTCGGGCCAGAGTTCCGCGAGCGTTTCGTCGAGGCCGGTCCCGCCAATGCCCGCTTCTTCACCGAATCCGAGCGTGCCGGCCATGCCATGTTCGACCTGCCGGGCTACCTGCTGGCCAGGCTTTCCCTGCTAGGCCTGCGCTCGGCAAGCTGGACCGGTCACGATACCTGCGCCGAAAGCGATGACTTTTTCAGTTACCGCCGCAGCGTCCATCAACGAGAGCCCGACTACGGCCGTCAGGTCGCGGCAATCGCTCTTGCGCCGAGCGACACGGTGGCACCGTGACGGTGCTAGTAGGGGGCGGACGGCTCGGGATCGGCTTGGGTGACCGGCGGACGGCGACCCCGGACGGCAAAGTGCAGCACTGCGTAGCCGACCGTGCCGGACAGCAGCGAACCCAGCATCACCCCGAGCTTCACCATGTTGACATGGGCGACGTCACTGAACGCCAAGCCGCCGATGAAAAGGCTCATGGTAAAGCCGACACCGGTAAGCAGACAGACTCCATACATCATGGGCCAGTTGCACCCATCCGGCAGGCGCGCAACACCCAGCTTGATGATCAGCCAGGCGCCACCGAAAACACCGATCTGCTTGCCGACAAACAAGCCGAGCGCGATGCCGAGAGGAATCGGCGCCAGCATGGCTTCGACACTGACGTCGCCCAGATAAAGTCCGGCATTGGCGAAACCGAATATCGGCAAAATGCCGAAAGCCACCCAGGGGTGAAGCCCGTGCTCCAGCCGGCGCAGCGGCGAGCGGCCCTGATCATCCTGGGCCTTGAGCGGAATGGCCATGGCCAGCGCGACACCGGCCAGCGTCGCGTGGACCCCGGACTTCAAAACGCAGACCCACACGAAAAGACCGATCAGCATGTAGGGCGTCAGACGTGTCACACCCAAAAGGTTCAAGACGACCAGGCCGATCAAGCCGACCGCCGAGATGGCGAGCGACAACACAGAGAGATCGGCGGTGTAGAAGATCGCGATGACGACGATGGCGCCAAGATCGTCCAGGATGGCCAGAGCCGTCAGGAAGATCTTCAGCGTTACGGGCGCGCGACTTCCCAACAGCGCCAGGATACCCAGCGCGAACGCAATGTCGGTCGCCGCCGGGATGGCCCAGCCGCGCATCGCCTCGGCATCATCGATGTTGAAGATGGTGTAAACCAGGGCGGGCGCCGCCATGCCGCCGATCGCGGCGACACCGGGCAGAATGATCTGATCGCGCGACGACAGATCGCCTTCCATGACCTCGCGCTTCAGTTCCAGGCCGACCAGAAAGAAGAAAACCGCCATCAGGCCGTCGTTGACCCAAAGCAGGAGCGGCTTGGAGATATCCAACGTTCCGACCGAAACAACCACCGGAGTGGTCAAAAGCAGGTCATAAATGTGCGAAAGTCCGACGTTTTCGACGAGAATAGCCAACACCGCGGCAGCCATCAGGATTATGCCCGCGGCACTCTCCAGCTTTAGAAAATCACGCAACGTAGGTATCGCCATCTCTTCAAATCACCCTTTGCCGTTCTAGCTATAGGTAACCCGGCTTCCGATTGGAACTCTATGTCATACTTGTTCGTCTTCGTCGGCCTGATTTTGTTGTTTTTGGGCGGCGAACTCCTGGTGCGTGGCAGCGTCGCCCTGGCTTTGAAACTTGGCGTTTCAAAGCTGATCGTGGCCGTTGTCCTGGTCGGGTTCGGAACATCGGCACCGGAAGTCCTGGTTAGCGTTGAGTCGGCGGTCCTGGGTCATCCCGAGCTGGCCCTGGGCAACGCGGTCGGCAGCAACATCGCCAACATCCTCTTGATCGTCGGTGTCAGCGCGGCGATTTCGCCAGTTGTCGTCCAGCGCGCGCAGGTCAACCATGACATGTGGCTCGTCCTCTTTGTAACGGCGGCTTTCGTTGCCGCCGGCCTGATCGGCGAGTTCACGTTCTGGCACGGCCTGGTGATGGTGTCGTGCCTCGGCCTTTACGTCTTCTATGGCTACAAACGCGCGCGGCGCACCGACACGGCCGACCTGACCGCGGATACCGAGATCGACCCGGAAACGATGTCGCTGAGCCACGCCATCATCTTTGCCATCGTCGGCTTGATCCTCTTGATTATCGGCGCCGATCGCCTGGTCGTGGGCGCCGTCGGCATCGCCCATGACCTCGGCGTGCCCGAGGCGGTGATTGGCCTGACGGTCGTCGCCATCGGCTCGTCGCTGCCCGAGCTCGCGATCTGCGCCGCGGCGGCGCGGCGGCGCGAACCGCTTGTCGCCATCGGGAATGTCCTGGGCAGCAACATCTTCAACCTGCTGGGCGCCATGGGCGTGGTCGCGCTGATCACTAATGTCGGCATCGCCGAGACGATGATCGGCCTGGACCTCGTTATCATGTTCGCGATGACCGTCGCGCTGGCCGTCCTGCTGCTTTATGTCAATCGCATCGGCCGCATCACCGGCCTATGCTTGGTCCTAGCGTACTGTCTTTATCTGGCCGGGCAGTTCGACGTCTTCTAGGGCGTTCCGGGGACCGGCCTTCAACATCTGGGGGATGGCCTGATGGTCCTGCATTTCGACCATGCTGAGTATGAAGCGCGTCAAAAGCGCACGCTGGAACAGATGGCGAGCGACGGCCTCGACGGCCTGCTGATGTTCCGGCAGGAGAGCATGTACTACCTGACCGGCTACGACACCCAGGGGTTCGTCTATTTCCAGTGCATGGTGCTGACGGCCGACGGCCGGTTCGTGCTGTTGACCCGCGCGCCGGACCTGCGCCAGGCCCACCACACCTCCACACTTGACGATGTCCGCATCTGGGTCGACCGCGCCGGCGCCGATCCGGCCGCCGAGCTTAAGGACCTGCTTCGCGACATGGGCCTGGAGGGCAAGACGCTCGGTATCGAGCTTGAGTCCTACGGCCTGACCGGCCGCAGTTGGGAGCGCGTTCGCACGACGCTGGACGGCTTCTGCCGCCTGGAGGATGCCTCCGACCTGGTCAACCGGCTGCGTATCGTCAAGAGCCCGGCCGAGCTCGCCTACGTCAAAAAGTCGGCGGAACTGGGCGATCTCGCCCACGCGGCCGCACGCGAGATAGCCGGTCCCGGCGTTTTCGAAGGGGATGTCCTGGCCGCCATGCAAGGCGCCGTCTTCAAGGGCGGTGGCGACTACCCCGCGGCCCACTGGATCGTCGGCTCGGGCGAGAACGCGCTTCTTTGCCGCTACTACACCGGACGGCGGACGTTGTCGCAGAACGATCAGTTGATGCTGGAGTTCGCCGCGACCTATCGCCACTACCACACGGCGCAAATGTGCACGATCCTGATTGGCGATGCCGCGCCCGAGCACGTCGCCATGCACGGTGCCTGCCAGGAAGCGCTTGCCGCCTGCGAGGCGACGCTGAAACCCGGCGCCACCGTGGGCGATGTCTTCGACGCCCATGCCCGCGTCATGGACGAGCACGGCTACCGGTCGCACCGGATGAACGCCTGCGGCTACTCCATGGGCTCGACATTCCCGCCCAACTGGATGGATTGGCCGATGTTCTATCATGGCAACGATGTCGCGATCGTGCCGGCCATGACCTTCTTCCTGCACATGATTCTGATGGACAGCGACAGCGGGCGCGCCATGGCGCTGGGCGAATCCGTGGTCGTGACGGACGATGGCTGCGAGCCGCTCAACAAGGCGCCCCTGGATCTATGCCGGCGCTGATGCCATGCCGCATCTGATCATCTTCGTGTTCCTGCTGATCCTGGGTCTGATGGCAAGCTGCGTCTTGATGTGAAGCGTGTTCAGATCAGGCGCGATCATGCCGAGACCCGGCGGTCAGGCGTATCGTTCCAGCGTGCCGCCTGCTACAAGTCACGTCCTGCCTTTCCCTGACGGGTCGTCGATGTCGGATATCGTGCTGTCAGCCCCGGCGCGTTTTCGCAGCCTGTTTGCCGCCATCGTCGCGATGGGCGTGACGTCGGCCATCTACAGCCTATCGCTGCCGCTGTTCGCCACCCGGCTCGACGAGATGGGCCATTCCGAGACCGTCATCGGTATCAACACCGCCGCCCAGGCGATTTCGCTGATCGCCGTCGCGCCGTTCGGACCGGCCCTATTGCGCCGCTTCGGTCCGGCGGTCCTGATGCTATGGATGCTGGCGCTGACCTTCGTCTTCGCGATCCTATGCCCGCTCTACGAGAACGCCTGGTTCTGGCTTGTCATGCGGCTTCTGATCGGCGCGGCCACCGGTCTCCTATGGATCGCCGGCGAGGCCTGGATCAACGAAGTGGCGGACGAGGAGAGCCGGGGCCGGATCCTGGCGCTCTACGGCATCTCCGGCGCCGCCGGCACGATGCTGGGCTTCGCTGTGCTCTATCTCGCCGGTCATGAGGGCTGGATGCCCTTTATCATCATGGAGGTGATGATCGTTGCCGGCGCCTTGGCCGTCGGCGCCGCCGTCAAGGTCGCGCCACCGTTTCATGGACGGGCGTCGCAGACCATGCTGCGCCTGGCCTTGAGGGCGCCGACGCCGATGGTCGTCAATCTTTTGGTTGCCCTGACCTTCGGTTCGCTGGCGAGCTTCATGCCGATCTACGGGCCTGATGTCGGCTTGCCCCTGCAGGACATCTTCCTGCTGCTGGTTTGTCTCAGCGCGGGCGGATTGCTGCAGTACCCCATCGGCTGGCTGGCCGATAAAATGAACCGGCGCCTGTTGGCCATCCTGGTCATGGCCGTCATGGCCGTCCTGTTCATGTTGATGCCCACGGCCCTGCACGATCCGATCCTGCGCTGGCCCTACGTGTTCGTGCTGGGCGGCGCCTTGATGGGCCTCTACACAATGGGGCTGATCCTGCTGGGCGAGCGCTTCCGTGGCATCGATCTGGGCTCGGCGACCACGCTGTTCCAGGTGATGTGGAATGTCGGCATGGTGGCTGGCCCGTTTGCCGTCGGCGCGGCCATGGATGTCGCCGGATCCTCGGCGCTGCCCTGGACCCTTGTCGCGTTCTATGTCGTCGTCATCGCCTTTGCCGCGATGCGCGGCCGCCGGCATCCCGAATCTTGAGCGATACGGTCCTGACACCGCCGCAACGGCGTCGCGGCATGATCGCGGTCATCACCTGCATGACCGTCACCGCCTTGATCTTTGGCCTGTCCTGGCCGCTGTTCGCTCTGCGCCTCGAAGAGATGGGCGCCAGCGAATCGGCGATCGGCTGGAACGCCGCCGCCCAGGCCATCGCGATCCTGGCCGTCGCACCCGTTATGCCCTGGCTGCTGGCCCGCTTCAGCGCCGCCTGGGTGATGATCGTCTCGATCCTGGCGAGCATCGTCGCGCTGCTGCTGTGCCCGCTGCTGCCCGACGAGGACATCTGGTTCGTGCTGCGCCTTTTCGTCGGCGCATTCGGCCACATTATGTGGATCGCCGGCGAAACGTGGATCAACCAGATCGCCGAGGAAAAGAGCCGCGGGCGGACCATGGCGCTCTACGGCATGGCGTTGGGACTGGGCTCGGCGATCGGGCCGACCGTGCTGACCATCGTCGGCATCGAAGGCTGGACGCCGTTTGTCCTGGCCGCCGGCCTGACGCTGATTTCGACCATCCCGATCGCCATGGCAATCGACAGCGTGCCGCCCAGCGAACTCGACCACAGCGGGGCGCATGGCCACGCCTGGCATTCGGTCGTCCGCTCGCTGTTTCACGCGCCGCTGCCGATGTTGCTGAACCTGTGTTTTGCGCTGATTTTCGGCGCCGTCTGGACATTTTTGCCGATCTACGGGCCGGTGGTCGGCCTGGATGCCCATACCGCCATCATGTTCCTGACCCTGCAGAGCCTGGGCGGCATCGTCATGCAGTACCCGATAGGCTGGGTCGCCGACCGAATGGACCGGCGTTTGCTCAGCGTCATCCTGGTCGGCGTGTCGTGCGTCTCCTATCTCTTCATACCGAGTGCGCTGGCCGATCCGTTCTGGGCCGGCCCCTATATCTTCTTCCTGGGCGGCCTGTCGGGGGCGATCTACAGCCTGGCCCTGACGCTGATCGGCGAGCAGTTCCGCGGCGCGTCGCTGGCCGGCGCCTCTACCATGTTCACCGTGATGTGGAATGTCGGCGCCTTTGTCGGTCCACCGGCAACCGGCACCGCCATGGCGCTCGGCGGCCTGGAGGCTTTCCCTTACGTCCTGGTCGTCATGACGCTTATCTTCCTGCCCGTCACGATAGCGAGCTACCTCAACCGGAAGCGGACGCTGAAAGGCGACTGAGCCATCCCCAACTGGCCCCGTTATGGCGTTTACACGCTTGGACCCCTTTGCTAAGAGTCCGGCGCCTCGAGCTGACGAACGAACTCCGCACAAATGAAACTTGTCGCTTGCAACAGCAATCGGCCGCTGGCCGAAGCGATGGCCGCTTCGTTGGGTGTCGAACTGACCAATGCCAGCGTCCGCCGCTTCAGCGACATGGAGATCTTCGTCGAGATTCAGGAAAATGTTCGCGGCCAGGATGTATTTGTTGTTCAGTCTACATCCTATCCGGCTAACGACCATCTGATGGAGCTGTTGATCTGCATCGATGCGCTGCGCCGCGCCTCGGCGCGCCGGATCACCGCCGTCATTCCCTATTTCGGCTATGCCCGCCAGGACCGCAAAGTCGGCTCCAGAACGCCGATTTCCGCCAAATTGGTGGCCAATCTGATCACCATGTCGGGCGCCAACCGGGTCCTGACCATGGACCTGCACGCCGGCCAGATTCAGGGTTTTTTCGACATTCCGCTGGATAATCTCTACGCCGCGCCGGATTTCGAAAAGGACATC
>JBCCIS010000062.1 GCA_039028155.1 Pseudomonadota bacterium | reverse complement strand
GTCGCCAGACGGCAGAGCCGGGGAGGGCGATCATGTGGTACGAGAAAGAGGCCGATGCTGTCGTCGACGTCGAGGTCGATGGCTACAAGGTTGTCACCTATAGCTTCGGTAGCGGCGATGATGTGCTGCTGTGTCTGAACGGCGGGCCCGGCCTGCCATGTGACTACGTGCGTGACAGCCACTCCTTCCTCTCCGATCACGGTTACCGTGTCGTCGCCTTTGACCAGTTGGGTTGCGGCAAGTCCGACAAACCCGACGACAAGTCGCTGTGGACCATCACGCGTTATGTCGAGGAGGTCGAGACGGTGCGCACCGCGCTCGACCTCGGCAAGGTGCACCTGGTCGGCCAGTCCTGGGGCGGTTGGCTCTCCATCGAGTACGGCGTCACCTATCCAGACAACTTGAAGACGATCATTCTGGAAAACACCTGCGGCGACATGCCGCACCTGGTCAGCGAGTTGGAGCGTCACCGCGCGGCGCTCGGTCCGGAGACGGTGGCGATGATGCAGCGCCACGAGGCTGAAGACACCCTGGACCATCCGGAATATCAGGCGGCGATCACGGTGCTGAACTACCGCCACGTCTGCCGTCTGCAAGAGTATCCCGCGCCGCTGCTGCGCTCGCTCAACGATTGGAACATGAACGTCTATGGCACCATGCAGGGGCCCAACGAGTTTCTTTACACGGGCAATCTGAAAGACTGGAACCGGATCCCCGACATGCACCGCATCACCTGTCCGGCCCTGATCATGGTCGGACAGCATGACGAACTGACCCCGGCCTGTTCTCTGAAGATGAAGAACGCATTGCCCAATGCCGAGCTCAACGTCTTCCCGAACAGCTCCCACACGCCGTTCTTTGAAGAGCCGGATGCATTCTTTACGGCGCTGCTCGATTTCCTCGGCCGCAATCGTTGATCATGGAGTCCGACGGGACACATAAAGGTGCCGACTGATGGGTCGATTCAAGTTCGTCCTCAGTCGCCCCATCCAACTCATACCCGTGCTTTTCGGGATCAGCATTGTCACCTTTGTCATGGTGCACAGCATTCCCGGCGACCCCGTGCGAACGCTGCTGGGCAGCAAGGCGACACCCGAAGCGATCGAGCGTATCCGCGCGGAGTTCGGGCTCGATCAGCCGGTGTGGCTGCAATACGTCTATTTCCTGGAGAACCTGACCCAGGGCGAGATGGGTGTCTCGGTGGTCTACAAGGTGCCCGTGTTGCAGCTCGTCTTCGACCGGCTGCCGGCGACGCTCTTCCTGCTGGGTTACGGCGTCACCCTGGCGCTGCTGTTCACCATTCCACTCGCCATCGTCGCGACGCTCTACCGCGGGCGATTGCCGGATCACCTGATCCGCGTGCTCTCCACGTCCGGCCTTGGGTTTCCGGTGTTCTGGCTTGGCATCATGCTGATGATCGTGTTCAGCGTCTGGCTCGGCCTGTTCCCGGTGTCCGGTTTTGGCGAGGGGTTCTTCGGCCATCTGCATTCGCTGTTTCTGCCATCCTTCGCCATTGCCTTGGCGCTGTCTGCGGTCTTGACGCGTAACCTTCGCGCCAGCCTGCTCGCCGAGCTCGACAGCGATCACATTTCGACGGCGCGGGCCAAGGGTCTGCCGGCGCGATGGATCTTTGTCCGCCACGTCTTCCGCAACTCGCTGATCCCGACGATCAATCTGCTGGGCGTCAACCTGGGCTGGTTGATCGGTGGCACCGTGGTCGTCGAGTCCGTGTTCTCCGTACCCGGACTCGGCTCGCTGCTGGTGCAGAGCATCTTCGCGCGCGACTACATGATCGTGCAGATGATCACGTTGGTCTTCGCCTGTGCGACCGTGATGATCAACTTCCTGGTCGACGTCGCGACCGTGTCCCTCGACCCCAGGATCAAGCTGTGAGCCTCGCCGAACGGCCGTCAAGCACGCGCGCCATACCCCGGCTGCCGGACTGGCGCGGCTTCGCGAGGCTGCCGCTGACGCTGCGCTTCGGCATCATCCTCGTCTTGTTCTGGGCCCTGCTTGCACTCCTGGCCGATGTCGTCGCGCCGTACCCGCCGAACGCCCACGATCTCTCGATCGTTCTGCAGCCGCCGAGCTGGGAACACTGGCTGGGCACCGACAACTACGGCCGAGATGTCTTATCGCGGGTCATTCACGGCACCCGCATCGATCTTCAGATGGGCATTCTGGCGGTGCTCTTTCCGTTTCTGTTGGGTACGACGCTTGGCGCGATCTCGGGCTATTTCGGTGGCTGGGTCGATACGCTGATGATGCGTCTGCTGGACGTCACCATGGCGTTCCCGTTTTACGTCCTGATGCTCGCCATCATCTCGATCCTGCAGCCAGGCCTGCACAGCTTCTATATCGCTGTCACCCTGGTCGGCTGGGTGTCCTATTGCCGCCTTGTGCGATCCCAGGTGCTGGTCTTGAAGAACAGCGAGTTCGTCATGGCCGCGCGCAATCTGGGCTATGGCCACGGCCGCATCATGTTCCGCCACATCCTGCCCAACGCGCTTGTGCCCTCGATTGTCTTTTCGATGTCGGACGTCGTCATCGTCATCCTGGCGGGATCGGCCATCAGCTATCTCGGCCTGGGCGTGCAGCCGCCAACGGCCGAGTGGGGTGTCATGATCGCCGAGGGACAGCAGTTCATGACCACCGCGTGGTGGGTGACGACGTTCCCCGGCATCGCCATCGTCATCCTGGCGCTCGGCTTCAGTCTGCTTGCCGATGGATTGGGCGAGAAGCTCGGGGTGCGTGACTGATGGCGCCTATCCTGGACGTGCGCGATCTCGTCGTGGCGTTCTCGACCGACCACGGCACCCTGCGCGCCGTTGACGGCGTTTCGTTTGACCTCAACGAAGGAGAGGTGCTGGGGCTGGTCGGCGAGAGCGGCTCCGGCAAGACAGTCACCTGTCGTGCGATTATCCGTCTGCTGCCCAGCCGGCGCGCGCGCATCGTTGGCGGTTCGATCAAGCTTTCGGGCGAGGAGCTGACGACCAAGAGCGAAGCTGAGATGCGCGAGCAGCGCGGCAGCCGCATCGGTATGATCTTTCAGAACCCGCTGACCCATCTCAATCCGGTGATGACAGTTGGCGATCAGATTGCCGAGACCATGCGCGTGCATCGCGGTTTGACGCGCAAGGAGGCGCTTCGCGAGGCCGTTGAAAGGCTGCGCCAGGTCGGCATCCCCGACCCCGCGTCGCGCATCGCGTCTTACCCCCACGAGTTCTCCGGCGGCATGCGCCAGCGCGCGATGATCGCCGGCGCGCTTGCCTGCGATCCCGCCGTGCTGATCGCCGATGAGCCGACAACGGCGCTCGACGTCACCGTGCAGGCCCAGATCCTGCGCTTGCTGCTCGAACTGCGCGACGAAACCGGGCTTGCCATCATTCTGATTACCCATGATCTCGGCATTGTCGCGCAGACCTGCGACACGGTCGCGGTCATGTACGCCGGGCGTATCATCGAGCGCGCGCCCAAGCGCGTACTGCTGGAACACCCACTGCACCCCTATACCAAGGGCCTGACCGAGTCGCAGCCTGGCGGGATGACACCGCACGAGCCGCTGCCGTCGATCCCCGGACAGCCGCCGTCGCTGAGCAGGCTACCGGATGGCTGCCGGTTCCACCCGCGCTGTGCCTATGGTGACGCGGCATGTCAGGGTGCCGTGCCGCCACTGGTCGGGGTCGCCGAGCGCCATGTCAGCGCATGCATCAAATGGCAGGCCCTGGAGCCCGGACGATGACGGCACTGCTCGAGGTCCGCGATCTCACCGTCCACTTTCCCGTCGAACGCGATCTAGCCGACGTTCTAGTCCGCGCGCCGCATCGTGTTGTTCGCGCGGTGAACGGCGTGTCACTGACCTTGGAGAAGGGGCAGACGCTGGGTCTAGTCGGCGAGAGCGGATGCGGCAAGAGCACCCTGGGCCGGGCGATCCTGAGGCTGACCGAAGCAACGTCGGGCGACGTGATCTTCGATGGCCAGTCGGTTCTGGACCTGAAGGGCGAGGACCTCCTGGCGTTTCGACGTCGCGCCCAGATGGTGTTTCAGGATCCTCACGCCTCGATGAACCCCAAACTGACGGTCGGCCAGACACTGGCCGAGGTGCTGCGCGTGCACGGCCTGTGCCCGAGAGAGGAGATCGACGAGCGCGTGCGTGAACTGGTCATCCATGCCGGTCTGACGCCGGACCTGATCGATCGCAAGCCGGCGGGCCTCAGCGGCGGTCAATGTCAGCGCGTCGGCATCGCGCGTGCGCTTGCCGTCAGCCCGGATCTGATCATCGCCGATGAATCGGTCTCTGCGCTGGATGTCTCGATCCAGGCGCAGATCTTGAACCTTTTCATGGCGCTGCGCCGCGAGCTCGACCTGACCATGGTATTCATCTCCCATGACCTCTCCGTCGTCAGGCACATGTGTCAGATGGTCGCGGTCATGTATCTCGGCCAGATTGTCGAGTACGGGCCGTCGGAAGATGTCTTCAACAACCCCCAACACCCCTACACCCAGGCGCTGATCACCGCGATTCCGGTGATGGATGCGGATGCCGGTTTGGCGCAGGACCTGCCAAAGGGCGAACCGCCCAGCCCAATGCAGATGCCGGCGGGCTGCCCGTTTCACCCGCGCTGTTCCCACGTCATGCCGGTTTGCAAGAGCGATCCGCCGCCGCCCAGCCATCGGGTCGGGCCCCAGGCGGTGCGCTGCCACCTCCACGCGCCCGATGCCGCGACATTGAGAGCAGCCGTATAGTCAAAGGGCTTTGCGTCCGACCCGATGTCGTGAAAGTATACAACTTGAGCATTCCAACGCTCTAACAAGCAGGACGTGCACATGCGTGCAGTGCCGTCACTTGACCATGTGGGGAGGAGAAACATGACACGACGATTGATGCGTGCGGCATCCGCCATGGTGCTGGCCGCCGGTCTCGCCGTTGCGGCAGCGACAAGCGCCTTTGCCGATGGCGGTGTTCTGAGAATTGGCCGCGACGCCGACAGCACCGGTTTCGATCCGGTCAAGACGATCCAGAACCTGGACATCTGGGTCATGAACAACATGAACGCCTTCCTGGTCCGGTCCATGGACGGCGTTAATCTGGAGCCCGACCTCGCGGAGAGCTGGTCGATCTCTGATGACGGCCTCGTCTATACGTTCAACCTGCGCGACGCGAAGTTCTCTGACGGCACCGACGTGACTGCCGGTGATGTCGTGTTCAGCCTGACACGTCTGCGCGACGATCCGGAATCGGTTCAAGGCGCGATGTACCAGATCATCAAGTCGGTCGATGCGGTTGACGACAAGACCGTGGCGATCACGCTCAACGAACCCTCCGCGCCCTTCCTCGCGACACTCGCCATGTTCTCGGCCGCGATCGTGCCGGAACACGCGGTGACTGAACTGGGTGACGACTTCAACACCAACCCGGTCGGCGCCGGCGCGTTCCGCCTGAAGGAGTGGGAGCGTGGCGTGAAAGTCGTTCTGGAAAGGAACGAACATTATTGGGAAGAGGGCCTGCCGAAACTTGACGGTGTCGAGTGGCACGCCATTGCCGACGACAACACGCGCATCTTGAAGGTGCAGGCAGGTGAACTGGATGCCGCGATCTTCATCCCGTTCAACCGCGTGACGGATCTGGAATCCGATCCCGACATCAACGTGCATCTGGACCCGTCGACCCGTCAGGACCATCTGCTGGTCAATCACTCGCACGCCCCGCTCGACAACAAGGCTGTCAGGCAGGCATTGCACATGGCGGTTGACCAGGGCGCCATCGTCGATGTCGTAACCTTCGGCCTCGGCACGCCGGCGAACTCGTACCTGCCGCTGGGCGCGCTTCACTACAACCCCGACAACGAGACCTATGCCTACGACCCCGACAAGGCGCGCGAGATGCTTGATGCCGAAGGCATCGAGGATCTGGAGCTGACCTACATGGTCTCCGCCGGCGACAAGGTCGAGGAGCAGACCGCCATCCTGGTCAAGGATCAGCTCGCCCAGATCGACGTCGACGTGAACATCGTCAAGGTTGATCCCAGCCAGTTCTGGGACGAGCTGACCAGCGGTAACTACGACCTCACGGTCGGCTACTGGACCAACGACATCATCGATCCCGATCAGAAGTCGACCTTCAGCGTCGGGATGGATGATAATCTCAACTATTATACGTGGTACGAGAACCAGGATGTCGCTGACATGGTCGCCGCGGCCCGGGTCGAGCTCGATCACGACAAACGTCAGGCGATCTATTACGAGATCCAGGCGCAAGCCAAGGACGACGTCAACTGGATCGACCTCTACTACAGCCCGTTCCGCAACATCTCGCGGTCCAACGTTCACGGCTTCATGCAAAATCCGCTTGGCCGGATGATGCTGGAAGAAGTGACCATCGATCCGGCGTCATAACCGTCGACGCCATGTAATCTCGAGGCGCCGGCGCGCAAGCCCGGCGCCTCTTTCTTTTGATGCGATCGCATTCCTTCCTGGCGCGTTAGCCAGTAGAATGACATTCCCTCCTTAGAACCGGTTTCGGTCCGATGTCCACGTCAAGCCCGGCCACGGCCGACAACCGCTATACGCTGCTCATTCCGGCACTTTTTGTCGTCTTGTGGTCCAGTGGCTTCATCGCCGCGAAGGTCGGCGTGCGCGACGCCGAACCGTTGACCTTCCTGACCATGCGTTTTGCCTTGGTCGCGGTGCTCATGGTGAGCATCGCCTTGGCCATGCGCGCGCCTTGGCCCCAGTCCAGGCGCGAGTTCGGCCACATCGCGGTGACCGGCGTCTTCATGCAAGCGGGCTACTTCGGCGGCGCCTGGGTATCCATGGCGATGGGCGTCGGCGCCGGTGTCTCGGCCCTGATCGTTTGCCTGCAGCCGATCCTGACCGCGATCGTCGCCGGACCACTCCTGGGCGAACGAGTCGGCCCGCGCCAGTGGCTCGGCCTGGCGCTTGGTTTCGGTGGTGTCGCGATGGTCGTCGCCAAGAAGCTGGAGCTTGGCTTCGGCACGCCGATGGCCATGGGCTGGTCGTTTGTCGCGCTGATCTGCATCACCGTCGGCACGCTCTACCAGAAGCGTTTCTGTCCGCACATGGATCCCAGGACCGGTGGTACGATCCAGTTTGTCATGGGTATTGTCGTCCTGGCGCCCCTGGCCCTGATCTTTGAGGATCAAAGCATCAACTGGACGACCGATTTCGTCTTGGCACTGCTTTATGTCGCGATCTTCCTGTCACTGATCTCGATCACGCTTCTGACCATCATGATCCGGCACGGTCAGGCGTCACGCCTTACCAGCCTGTTCTTCCTGGTGCCGCCGACAGCGACCGCCATGGCCTGGATCATGCTGGGCGAAACCCTGACGCCGATCGGCATCGCTGGCATGGTATTGACCGTCATCGGCGTCGCGCTGGTGATGTTGCCGGGCAGGAGAGCAGCCTGAGAGAACCTAGGCGTGGTACTTTTTGCGCATCCACGCGACGGACTTGGTGATCAACTCCTCCAGCACGCCCAAATCCACATCTTCCAGTTTCTTGATGTAGAGGCAGGAGCGGCCGGTCTTGTGTTTGCCAAGTTTGGTCATCAGGCCGTCATAGCTGCTGAAGCCCGGCATGATGTAGACGGTCAATGCCTGCTTGCGCGGCGACACACCGGTCAGGAAGAAGTCGCCTTCGCGCCCGCTGTCGTACGTATAGTGATAGCTGCCGAAGCCGATGATGCTTGGCCCCCACATGGCCGGTGCTTCGCCGGTCAGGCGGCGCATCATGTCGACAACAGCCTGACAATCCTCGCGTCGCTTCTCGTTGTCGACGCCGGAAAGGAAGGCGTCGACGCTGGCGTCGTTCCTGGTGGTCTTTATGTCTGCCACGAAACGGCTACTCCAGCTTCTGGCCCAGGGCCTTCGGCAAGGTGAACGTGACGGCCAATGAGACTACCGCGGCCGCGATCATGTACCAGGCGAACGCCATGGCATCGCCGGTAGAGCCGACCAGCCAGCCGGCGACAAGTGGCGCCGTACCGCCCAGGGCCGCATAGGTCACGTTGTAGCTGAGCCCCATCGCGCTCATGCGGACGTGTCGAGGGAAGAGGTCGGCCATGGAAACCGGCATCGCCCCAGCGTAGATCGACAAGACAACCGCCAGCCCGGCCTGGCCGGCAAGAGCGAGCGTGAAACTGTCGTGATGCATGAGCAACAGCAGGGGATAGGATAACAACACAAAGCTTGCCGATCCGATGATCAAGGTCCACCGACACCCCAATCTGTCGGCCAGCAATCCCGCGCTCGGGATGCCGACCAGCAGGACCAAAAGGGCGATCGTGTTGATGTCGAGCGCCTGCGCATGCGACATGCTGGTCTGCTGAGGCAGCCAGGCGGCAACGTAGATGAAGATGGTGTAAAAGGTGATTGCCGTTATCACCGTCAGTCCAATGACTTGCAGGATCTGCGGCCAATTCGTCTGCGCCGCTTCCACAACCGGCATTCTTTTCGGTTTGGCCGGCATGGTTTCGTCAGGGATGCTGCGACGAATGAAAAAGGCGAGCAGGGCGACGACCGCGCTCAACAAAAAGGGGATGCGCCAGCCCCATTCGTTCATCGCCGCTTCATCCGTGATGCTGGCGAAGAAGGCGGCGACGCCTGAACCCATCAGCGTGCCCATGATACCGCCCACCAGGCTCCACGCCGTATAGAAGTTCTTGCGACCCTTTGGCGCCCGTTCGGCCAGGAACGCGAAAGAGCCGATGTATTCGCCGCCCACCGCAAGGCCCTGGATCATGCGCATGATGACAAGCACAAACGCCGCGGCGACGCCAATATCCACCGTTGTCGGCAGTACGCCCATCAGGAATGTCGGGACCGCCATCATGGCGACGGAGATCGTCAATGCGCGTCGACGCCCGAACCGGTCACCAATATGGCCCAGCAGAATGCCGCCAATCGGGCGCATCAGGAATCCGGCGGCGAAGGCGCCAAAGGCCGCGAGAAGCGATGCCGTGGGGTCGTCTGAGGGAAAGAACAGATAGCCGATGGCCGGTGCCAGGTAGCCATAGACGGCGAAATCGTACCACTCCAGCACGTTACCGACTAAACCGGCGGCAACGACGCGTCGGTTGGTCGGTTTGCCAGATGCCATGCAGCCCCCTTCAGATCACCGCGATGCCGCCTGCCGGCCACAATGCCGATCTACCGGTTTCGGCAGCGCTGCGCCCAGGTGGCGTCCGTTCTAGGCGGCGTGTGCAGGAATGTCACGTGTGCGGATCTTTCGCGAATGGTCTAATGTCGTCGAGGAGCGCCGATCGCCACCGCGAGCGGGTGGCGCGGTGAGGGAGGTCATGATGCCGCAAGCCGTTGTTCGATTTCTTGGTGTCCTGTTGGTCGTTTTGGGGGTTTCGTCGCTGCCCGCCAGCGCCGGCATGGTCGAGGCCGAACAGGCGTACAATCAAGGCGACTATCAGACTGCCTTCACCGAGTATCTGGCCGAGGCCGAGGCTGGCAACGCGGATGCCCAGTACGAGGTGGCTTTCCTCTACTTCGATGGTATGGGCACCAAACAGAGCTATGACGAGGCGGCCAAGTGGTTCCTGGCAGCGGCCGAGCAAGGTCATGCGGACGCGCAGTTCCAGTACAGCGAGATGCTCTATTGGGGCGACGGCATAGCGGTCGATCTCAAGCAGTCGGCGCATTGGACGCGCCAGGCCGCCGAGCAAGGCCATGCCGAAGCGCAGTTCGCGCTGGGCAGCATGTATTACGCCGGAGAGGGCGTGCCGCTCGATCTCGCCGAGTCGGCCCGATGGACCCTGATGGCCGCTGAGCAGGGTCACATGGATGCCCAGTATGAAATGGGCTGGGTCTACTATCTGGGCGAAGGCGCCGACATCGACATGGCGGAGTCGATCCGCTGGCTGAAAGCCGCCGCTGAACAAGGACACTATGACGCGCCCTACGACCTCGGTGACACCTATTATTATGGCGATGGCATTGAACCCGACTACACCGAAGCCGTTCGTTGGTACCGCATGGCCGCCGACATGGGTCACTACGATGCGCAGGTCAGGCTCAAAGAGCTCGGCGAGCCGCTGGTCGCGGTCGATGGGCCGGTCGAGGGTCAAGTGGTCGGGCTATGGGAGCTCTACATCTTCGAAGGCAATGATTGGAAGCGCTGGACCCTCGATATCGCCGCCGACGGCACCTACGTGTTTTATCAGGAAGACGTGTTCGGCCACAGCGGCACCTTCTCTGCCAAGGACGGCAGCTGGAAGATGACGTCGGAGACGAGTGCCTGGACCGACGGCGGCACCTATGAGGTGCCGGGCAGGGACACGTTCAACATGGTCGGCACGCTCGGTCCCGGCAGCTGGCACCGCGTCGACTGGTACTGAACAGGCACAGATCGGCTCTAACAAATCGCGTGAATTGGCTCTAGAACGTCTTCCAACCAGTGACCGGCATCAGCACGCTATAGAGCGACGTCGTCGCGGTGATGAACAGGCGGTGACGTTTGGGACCGCCGAAACAAACGTTGGAGACGCATTCGGGTATCAGAATCTTGCCCAGCAGCTTTCCGGTGCTGTCCAGGCAATGCACGCCATCCCCCGCACTTGTCCAGATGCGGCCCCGGTTGTCGAAACGGAATCCGTCAAAGCCGCCGGCCGTGCAGCTGGCGAACACCGAACCACCCGTTAAGCTGCCGTCGTCGCCGACATCGAACACGCGCATGTGCTTTTCGCCTTTGCCGTGTGCGGTGCCCGCGCTGTCGACGATAAAGAGCTTCTTTTCGTCGAGAGAAAAGGCAAGGCCGTTGGGACGCGAGAAATCGTCGGCGACGATGCGGCAGGCGCCGGACTGCGGGTCCAGGCGATACACATAGCAGCCGTCCAGTTCCGGATCGGCCTCATACCCTTCGTAGTTCGAGTCGATGCCATAGGCGGGATCGGTGAACCAGATCGAGCCGTCCGACTTCACAACGACATCGTTCGGACTGTTGAAGCGTTTGCCTTCAAACCGGTCGACCAGCACCGTCAAGGAGCCGTCATGCTCGGTGCGCGTAACCCGGCGCGTGCCGTGTTCGCAACTGATCAGACGGCCTTCGCGATCGACGGTGTTGCCGTTGGTGTAACGTCCGGCGCCGGCAACCAACGCGCCGGTTTTGCCGGTCGTCTCGTCCCAGCGCAGAAGCTGATCATTCGGAATGTCGCTGAAGACAAGTGACCGCAATGCCGGAAAATAGGCCGGTCCCTCTGTCCAGCGGCCGCGGCCCCATAGCCGTTCGACCCGCGCGCTTGTGTTCACAAGACGCTCGAAAGCCGGGTCCAGAATCTCAAAATCCGTGTCGGCCATAACACCTCATTATGTTGCGCCGCGGCAGCCTGCCACAGCCGCGACATCGCGCAAACTACGGGGTTTTCGCGCCGCCACCGGCTTGGACTCTGCCTTCTGTGCGGGTACACTTTAACGGTGTCGGCGCAGCCACGCAGCGGCGGGGGACACATGGCAAAGAAAACACGTAAACGTCCGACCATCCGGGCGAGCGAAGGGTCGCTTGGCAAGGCCAAGCGTGCGCGCAAGGCCGGTGTTCGCGCCCGCGCCAAGGCAGCCGATCTTCTCGGTGCTGATGAACTCGAGGCGCGCCAGGAAAAGATCGGCACGAAACGGCGCGCCGGCGGACCAAAACTCGATGGCAAACCGAGGGGCCGGGTCTCGACGCCGAAGGTCGCGGAGACCGAAGCCGACAAACCGTTGGGTATGAAAAAACGAGCGCGCCCGCGTCGCAACGACTGACGACGCCATGACTGGAGGAGGGGGTCCAGGCGATGCCGCCCAGTGACTTCGTGATGTTTCGCAACGTCGGCTTGGCGGACGCGGATACCGGTGGCCAAACCTCGACCGTCGGCGAGCCGAGCATCGCCAACAACGGCCAGCAGATCTTCCTGACCGGCAACTGGTACGCGACGCGCTCGCTCGACAACGGCGCGACATGGGCCAACATCAGCCCGTTCAATCTCTTGCCGCCTGTCGACGGCGGTTTCTGCTGCGACCAGACGGTGATCTACGATCCCGGCCGCGATCTGCTGTTCTGGATCCTGCAATACATCACCGCCAACAACACGAACACGTTGCGTATTGCCGTGAAGCAGGGCGCGACATTGGGCAACAACACGTGGCGTTGGTGGGACCTGAAGCCCGGCAACGTTAACAGCGCCTGGCAGGGCGAATGGTTCGACTACAATCACGCGGCCCTGTCGAACAATTACCTCTATGTTGGATCGAATCTGTTTCGTGTTTCCAACAATCGCTGGACGCGTTGTGTCGTTTTCCGCCTGTCGCTTGATGAGCTGGCGTCGAATGGCCAGCTGACACAGACACACTTTCAGACGACATCAAATTTCTCGCTGCGCTGTGTCCAGGGCGCGCGCGATGTCATGCACATCGTCAGCCACAACACGAACCGGCAGCTCCGTGTCTTTTCGTGGCCGGAGGATTCGCCCAACGTGTCGGTTACCGATGTGGACATCTCGTTCTGGGCCGCCGGCCAGTACAGCGCGCCGGGACCGGACGGGCGGAACTGGCTGGCCCGCTGCGATTCGCGCATCACCGGCGCCTGGGTCGCCAACGGTCAGATCGGCATCATGTGGTCGGCCAACCGGCTGGGCACCGCACGGCCACGCCCCTATGTGCGCGTCGTGCGCCTTGATGAGGACACCAAGGACGTGATCGACGAACCGGACATCTGGAACCGGCGCATCGCGTTTGCCTATCCTGAGGCCGCGCCGAACGATCGCGGCCATGTTGGCGTGACACTTTTTATGGGTGGCGGCAGCGTTCACCCCAGCCACCTTGTCGGCATGTGGGACGACTACTCGAACGGCTGGCAGTTACGCTCGACCCGCAACGGCACCGACGGCCCGATCGACGGCAAGTGGGGCGATTACCTCGCCGTGCGCCGCCATTCGCCCGATGGCCTGACCTGGATCGCGAGCGGTTTCACCCTGCGCGGTGGTGGTACGCGCAATAGCATCGAGCCGCGCGTCGTCCACTTCGGTCGCGAGCGCGACCGGGCCGCCGTCGAGCGCTGGGCCAACGCTTAGAGGAGGAGGAAAGCGATGCATCAGATGATCAGGTCGCAAGGTCTGCGCCGTTTCTTGATCAAGGAGGCGCCGGGCGGCTTGGCCGCGCTGGTGATCGCGGAACTCTTCTACAAGTTCCAGTCATTCCTGCTGGAGTGCATCGCCTTCTTGGCGACCTGGTTCGTCCTGAGCTTTCTGCTCGACGCCGTGATGCGCGCCGTCAGACCGGATGCACGCGAACTCGACACCAAAGGCGGCGAAGTACGCTAGCGTGATTTTTGGTTAGCCCGCATCGCCGGCCCGCTCCCCTCCCGACCACCCCGAGGGTGCTGCCCTGGGTGGCCTCGGCGAAAACGCCTCCCGGCGTTTTGCCCCGGAGGGAGGGGGGGGAGCGGGCCGGCAACGGAATCGAACGATCAAAAGTCCTTAGCTGTCTTCGGCGCCGCCTTCTTCCTTGCGACGCGCGACATAGGCGTCGAGCTCCTCGCGGATCGCCGGATCGAGAGGCGGCTCTTCGTAGCTCTCCAACAGCTGTTTCCAGATCCGGTTGGCCCGCTGCGCCGCGTCCGGGCTGCCAGCTTCCGACCAGGTCTCGAAGTTGCGCCAGTCGCTCAGCATGGGCGCGTAGAATGCGGTCTCATAACGTTCCAGCGTGTGTTGGGCGCCGAAGAAATGACCGCCCGGTCCGACCTCGCGCATGGCATCGAGCCCGATCGCGTCGTCGCTCACTTCCAGTGGCTCCAGCGTTTCGAACATCATCTGGAGCATTTCAGCGTCGATGATCACCTTCTCGAAGCTGGAGACCAGGCCGCCTTCCAGCCAGCCCGCACCGTGATGGATCATGTTGCCGTGGGCCAGAAACGCCGCCCACAGCGACATGCCGGATTCGTAAGCGCCTTGCGCGTCCGGCGCGTTTGACGCGTTGACGTTGCTGGTGCGGAAGGGAATGCCGTAATGGCGCGCGAGCTGACCGCCGGCAAGTGTCGCCTTGACATATTCCGGCGTGCCAAAGGCGGGCGCGCCGGATTTCATGTCGACATTGCTGGTGAAACCGCCATACATCACCGGATTGCCGGGATTGACGAGTTGCACCAGGGCCAGTGCGGCCAACGCCTCGGCGTTCTGCTGCACCAGGGCGCCGGCCAGCGTCGCCGGCGCCATCGCACCACACAATGTGAACGGCGTGATCGCGACACCTTGACCGGCGTGGGCCATCTCCATCAGACCTTCGCTCATTGGCCCGTCCAGGCGTAGCGGTGAGTTGGTGTTGATCATGGTCATCAGGCCAGGCTTCGCGCGCATCTCGTCGTCGTCGATCTGGCGCGCGATCTTGTTCATGGCAACACCGTCGCGGCAGCGGTCGCCGCCCAGCGAATAGGTGCGCCACGCCCGGTCGGTCAGCGTGATGAATGCGATGTAGCAATCCAGATGCCGGGTTGGCACCGGCAGGTCCTGCGGCTCGACCGGGTAGCCGCCATAGTAATGGACGACGTTCAGGCTTTGCGATAGGCGAAGGAGATCACAAAAGTCGTCGTAGCAACCGGGCCTACGACCGCGGTCAAGATCGGAACAGTTCGGTGTGCTGCTCACCGGCGTGACGACCACATGGTTGCCACCGAACACAACGTCGCGGTCGGGATTGCGGCTGTGGATGGTGAACTCAGATGGCGCCTTGTCGATCTGCTCCATCACCATGGCGCGGTCGAAGCGGACGCGCATGGTCGCGTCGTCGACATCGGCGCCCGCGTCTTTCAGAAGACGCCGCGCATTCTCGCCCATGACCTCCATGCCCAGATCCTCGAGCACCTGGAGCGAGCTGTTGTGGATATGCTCGATCTGATCGGCGCTTAGTATATCGACGGGAGGAAAACGGTTCCTGACCTGGCGCCAGGGCAGTTGATGCAGAGCGCCTTTGGTCCTGCCGCCGGCTTGGCGTCTTGATGTGCGTCGCGCCATGGGATCCGCCTGAACTGTTCCTAACCAAGGGTCGGCGAAAGGCTAGGGAGCGCGCCATGTCGCTGGAAAGCACCAGGGCGTCACCTTTGGTCACGAAAACGCCACGCCCAAAAAAGGGTCGAGCAGGTCAGGCGGCGTCCTTGGACTGGGCCTTGCGTCGCGTGACGAAGTCCTCGAGCGCCTCGTCGATGGCCGGGTCCATTGGCGGTGGACTGTAATCATCCAGCAGCTGTTTCCAGATGGCGTTGGCGCGTTGGGCGGCATCGGGACTGCCGGCTTCGGCCCAACTCTCGAAGTTGCGCCAGTCCGAGACGACCGGTTCGTAAAATGCTTTTTCGTAACGATCGAGCGTGTGCTGGGTGCCGAAGAAGTGGCCGCCGGGACCAACGTCGGCCATCGCCTCGATGCCGATCTCCGCGTCCGTGACCGTGATCGGCTCCAAGACCTCGGCGATCATCTGCAGCATTTCGACGTCGATGATCATCTTCTCGAAGCTTGCCACCAGCCCGCCTTCCAGCCAGCCGGCGCCGTGCATCATCAGATTGACGTGCCCCATGACGGCACCCCAGATCGACATCTGGGATTCGTAGGCGGCCTGCGCATCCGGCGCGTTTGACGCGTTGGTGTTGCTGGAGCGATAGGGCACGCTGTTCAACCGGGCGAGCTGGCCGCCGATCAGCGCGGCGCGCGTGTATTCCGGCGTGCCGAAGGCGGGCGCGCCCGACTTCATATCGACATTGCTGGTGAAGCCGCCATACATCACCGGCGCGCCGGGGTTGGCGAGCTGGATCAGCGTTATGCCGGCCAGCGCCTCGGCATTCTGCTGGGTCAGCGCGCCGACCACGGTCGCCGGCGCCATGGCGCCGCACAGGGTGAACGGCGTCACGATGACCGGCTGGTGATGGTCGGCCATGCGTAACAGGCCATCCAGCATCGGCCCGTCATAGCGCAGCGGCGAGTTGGCGTTGACGACGGTGACCACGCTCGGCTCGTGCAGTAGTTGCTCGCGATCGATACCGCGCACAATGCAGATGATGTCGAGGGCGTCCTCGACGCGGTCGCGACCCAGGGAATAGGCATGCCAGGCCCGGTCGGTCAGGCGCGCGAAGGCGGCGTAACAATCCAGATGCCGGGTCGGCGCCGGCAGATCCGTCGGCTCGACGGGATAGCCGCAGACCAGGTGCAGGATGTTCAGGCTCTGCGCCAACCTCAGGAAATTCTGGTAGTCGGCGAAGTTGCCTTCGCGCCGGCCGTTGTCCAGATCAGCCGCGAAAGGGGGGCTCGCGACGGGCGAAAACGCGATCGCGTTGCCGCCGATCTCCAGATTGCGTTCGGCGTTACGGGCATGAAGCGTGAAACGGTCCGGCGCCTTGGCAACGGCTTCGGTGACCAGATTTCGGTCGAACCGGACGCGCCGATTGCCTCGGTCGACATCGGCGCCCGCCGTTTGAAGAATGTCGAGCGCGCGGTCCTCTAGAAACTCAATGCCGATATCTTCCAGGACATCCAGAGATCGATCCTGGATCATCTGGAGCTCGTCGGCGGAGACGGCCTCAAGCGGCGGGAACGGGTTGGTCACCCGCCGCCAGGGCAGTTGGTGAAAGCCTTGCCCCTTGCTGCGCCGCTCACGCCGCCGCGACCGCTCTCTTGTCATGTATGTTGTCCTTTGAACAGAACCCTTTAGACGATGACGCTAAGGCCGCAATCGAGCCATGTAAACTAGCTTGCGCTGACGCAATCGCAGGTTTAAGCGGATGGTTCCGGCCTCGCAGATCATGCGATGCCCAAGGTGGTGCAGGGCGAAACGATGACCAACGACTTTCGGCTGGTGCCCGGCCAGCTCACGCTCAGCGATATCGCCGTGCTCGGCGGTGCGGGAAACCGCCTTACGGTGGATGAGGGTGCTTGGGCCGCGGTTGAACGGGCTTCCGGCCTGGTTCAGGCGGTCGCCGACGGAACGGATCGCGTCTACGGCATCAACACCGGCTTCGGCAGCCTGGCCAGCACATCGATCTCGCACGATCGCCTGCGCGATCTGCAGCGCCGGATCGTGCTGAGCCATGCGGCGGGCGTCGGCCCCGACCTGCCCGATACCGTCGTGCGCCGCACCCTCGCGCTGAAGATCAATGCGCTGAGCCAAGGTTTCTCCGGATGCCGGCGCGAGGTCATCGAGGTATTGATGGCGCTCTACAACGCCGATGCGCTGCCAAGCGTGCCCCAGCAGGGTTCGGTCGGCGCGTCTGGCGACCTCGCGCCTTTGGCCCATCTGTCGGCGGCACTGCTCGGCGTCGGCACGATCAAGGTGGCTGGCGAAGCAATGCCGGCACAGGAGGGGCTTGCCGCGCTCGGCATGACACCGCTTGAACTCGACGCCAAGGAAGGTCTCGCGCTGCTGAATGGCACCCAGGTTTCGACCGCGCTCGCGGCCGGCGGGCTCCTTGCCATCCATGACGTCTTCGCCGCCGCCGTTATCGCCGGCACGATGAGCATTGATGCCTCGCTTGGCAGTGATGCACCGTTCGACGAACGCATCAACGCGGTGCGGCGACAAAAGGGTCAGCAAGACATCGCGGCGATCTACCGCGCGCTGCTCGACGGCAGCGAGATCCGCAAGTCCCATGTCGACTGCGACCGCGTGCAGGATCCGTACTCACTGCGTTGTCAGCCACAGGTGATGGGCGCATGTCTCGACCACATCCGTTTCGCCGGCGACGTCATCACGCGAGAGGCGAACGGTGTTACCGACAATCCACTTGTGTTCGCCGCGGAAGGTGACGTGCTCTCCGGCGGCAACTTCCATGCCGAGCCGATCGCGCTTGCCGCCGACAACCTGGCGCTGGCGCTGGCCGAGATCGGCTCGCTGAGCGAACGGCGCATCGCGCTTTTGACCGACGCCAGAATGAGCAACCTGCCGCCCTTCCTGGTCGAGGACAGCGGCGTCAACTCCGGCTTTATGATCGCGCAGGTGACCGGCGCCGCGTTGGCGGCCGAGAACAAACAGAAAGCGGCGCCCGCCAGCATCGATAGCCTGCCGACCTCGGCCAATCAGGAAGACCACGTTTCCATGGCGACCCATGGTGCCTTCCGTCTGCTGGCCATGGCCGACAATGCAGCGGCCATCACCGCGATCGAACTGTTGGCGGCAGCGCAGGGCATAGATTTCAGGAAGCCGCTTCGAACCTCGGCCAGGCTAGCCGATGCGATGAACCTGATCCGCGAGCGTGTGGCGTTCTATGAAGAAGACCGCTACTTCGCGCCCGACATCGACGCTATCGCGTCACTGGTGCGCGATGGCGGCTTCCGGCATTTCATGCCCGAGACCTTGTTCGCGGCAGGTACCTGAAGTCGCTTCCCAAGTCCCAACTGCGGATCAGCCCGGTGACCGATGTGTCCCTGTCTCCGAAGACAAGGTTTGAACGTTGCAGCATGTCCGTTCGTGGTTCGCCACGGCGGTCGTAAACGTCTCGGCGTCCAAGAGACATAATCCAAGTCCCTCCAGATTCTGTCTTCTTACGTCGCTCACACCGATGGCGCCGCCGGCCACATGGCCGGTTGCAACCCGGGATAGAGCATCGCTTGGTTCAAGGTAGATCTGGTTCGCAACTTATGCGAGTGGGAACGGTGAGACTGGCGTCATAGTTTGCCAGTTTTGCTGACATGTTGTGGTTGCAGAATGGTTCTCAAATTGCAGGAGAGCACCGACCGAGCGTTGTGCGCCGAACCGAGACTAGGCGTGCAGCTGATTGATCGCGCGCCGGAACCGGCGCGTGATGGCTTCCTCGCGTTCGTGAGAGCCTTCGGTGATCACCTGTTCGCCGCCGACGAAGACGTCCGTGATGGGATTCTGATTGCCGGAGAAGACAAGAGAGTCGACGAGTGTCGCGCCGTCGCGCCCGATGAGCAGCGGATGGCTCCCATCGACGACGATAAAGTCGGCGCGGTTGCCTACCTTCAGGCCGCCCACCGGTTGCCCCAACGCCTGGGCGCCCCCGGCGACGGTGTCGTGCCATAGCCGCATGCCGACATGGCGCTGGCGATCGGTCACCGCGACATTGCGGATCTCCCGGCGCAGCCGCTGCACGTATTCAAGCCACCTGAGTTCCTCGATCGGACTGACCGAGATGTGGCTGTCGGAGCCGATGCCGAACGAGCCTTCGCCACGCATGTAGAGTCCGAGCGGAAAGATGCCGTCGCCGAGGTTTGCCTCCGTGGTCGGGCACAGTCCGGCGACTGCGCGGCTGTTAGAGACCATCCAGGCTTCCATGCGGTTGATGTGCGTTGCATGCACCAGGCACCAACGCTGCCCGACATCAAAGTGGTTGTAGAGCCACGTCACCGGACGCATGCCCGACCACTCCTGACACTCCTCGACCTCGCGCGTTTGTTCGGCGATATGAATGTGGACCGGCGCGGTGTCATCCATTCGGTTCAAGCCGGTCAGTGTCTCCGACAAAAGGCCTTTGGTGACCGCGCGAAGGGAGTGCGGCGCGATGCCGATACGCATGTTCGGTTTGTTGTCGTGGCGCGCCTTCAGTTCCTGCACGAGCCGGAGGAACCGATCGGCGCCGTTGATGAAGCGGGCTTGGCCGCGCGCCGGTTGTTTGCCGCCAAAGCCTCCATATGCGTAAAGCGCTGGCAACAACGTCAGGCCGATGCCGGTCTGCTGTGCGGCGCGCACGATCCGGTTCGCCATTTCGGCCAGGTCGTCATAAGGACGTCCGCCGGGCTGGTGATGCAGATAGTGAAACTCCGCCACCGACGTATAGCCGGCCTTGAGCATTTCCAAATAAAGCTGCGCGGCGATCGCGCCGAGCTGTTCGGGGTCGAGCCGGGTGACGAACCGGTACATCACTTCGCGCCAGGTCCAGAAGCTGTCGGGCGCTTTGCCGGCGCTCTCGGCAAGGCCGGCCATGGCGCGCTGGAACGCGTGGCTATGAAGGTTCGGCATGCCGGGTAGAACCGGACCGGCCAGACGAAGCGACGCGCGTGTCGGCCGGGCATTGCTGCGGACCTCACTCAGCAACCCGTCGTCGTCGGTTCGCAACAAAACATCCTGTGCCCAGCCCCTGGATAAAAGGGCGGACTTGGCAAAAAAATCCATGGCTCCCCAATCTCGCGCCGGTCTGTATCACGCGGCGCGGAACCACCACCACCTTGTCTGTCGACACCTTGCGCAGCGGCGCAAAGCGGCATAAGCGTGCCACTTCATGCGCGAAAAGGAAAGCGTGGCAACCATGTGGGATACGCTCTGGATCGACGTGCGTTTAGCGACCATGGCCGAAAGCGAAGAAGGTTATGGCGCTGTCGAGGAGGGCGCCTTGGCCATCGCCGACGGTAAGATTGTTTATGCCGGACCGGTCAGTGAACTGCCGGGCCGGCCGTCGGCACTGGCGCGCGACGTGTGGAAAGGCGACGGCCGTTGGGTGACACCAGGTCTGATCGATTGCCACACCCATCTCGTGTTCGGCGGCGATCGTTCGCGGGAATTCGAAATGCGTCTCAACGGCGCAAGCTATGCGGAGTTGCAACTGGCCGGCGGCGGCATCCTCTCGACCGTGCGCGCAACGCGGGAAGCCAGCGAAGACGAACTGGTCGATCTGGCGCTGCCGCGCCTTGATGCTTTGCGCGCGGAAGGCGTCACGACCATCGAGATCAAATCCGGCTATGGACTGACGCGCGATAGCGAATTGAAGATGCTGTCAGCGGCGCGCCGATTGGGCACCTTGCGTCCGGTGACGATCAAGACAACGTTCCTCGGCGCCCATGCCTTGCCCGAGGAGTTCAAAGACAGCGAAGACGCCTATATCGATTGTGTCGTCGATGACATGATGCCCGCGGCGTCTGGCGCCGGGCTCGCCGACGCAGTCGATGTGTTTTGTGAAACCATCGGCTTCAATCTTGCCAACACGGAGCGTGTCTTAACGAAGGCGCGTGAGCTCGGTTTGCCAACGAAGATACATGCCGAACAGCTCTCCGACATGGGCGGCGCCGCACTGGCCGCGCGATGCGGCGCGCTGTCGGCCGACCACCTGGAGTATCTCGGTCCCGACGGTGTCGACGCGATGGCGAAGGCCGGCACCGTGGCGGTGCTGTTGCCCGGCGCATTCTATGTTCTGCGCGAAACCAAGCTGCCGCCGCTCGATCTGTTACGCGAGAAGGCCGTGCCAATCGCCGTCGCAACCGACGCCAACCCTGGCAGTTCGCCCGTCCTCTCCCTGCTGCTGATGTTCAGCATGGCGGCGACGCTGTTCCGCCTGACACCGCAAGAGGCACTGGCCGGTGTCACGCGCAACGCGGCGCGCGCGCTCGGCATGGCCGCGACCCACGGCACCCTGGAGGCGGGCAAGGCTGCCGACCTCGCCGTCTGGGACATCGACCGTCCTGGCGACCTCGCGTATTGGGTCGGCCGCAACCCACTTTACCGCGCCGTGCGCCATGGCGACATTGTTGTTCAACGATAGCAGGCGGCTATCGAATCAGTGGCCACGGGCAATTGGCGAATAGCCGCCGGTATGACCGATGATGGGCGTGTGACGTGGATGAGGAGGGACCGGACATGCGGCGACTGATGGTGACGGTGTGTGTGATGCTGGCGGTGGTGCTGGCGACCCACGGGGCGCAGGCCGGCAGCGCGGTCAATGTGACGCCCGACGGCATTGCCATCGACGGCTATGACACCGTTGCTTATTTCACCCAAGGTGAAGCCATAAAGGGTGATCCCGTGTTCAGTCACGAATGGAACGGCGCGACGTGGCATTTCGCCAGTGCCGAAAACCGCGATCGTTTTATCGCGGATCCCGAGGCCCATGCGCCTCAGTTCGGCGGATGGTGCGCCTATGCCCTATCGGTCGGCGAGTATGCCGCGGAGGTCGACCCCGCGACCGCTTGGCGTGTCGTCGACGGCAAGCTCTATTTGAATTGGGACGAGCAGGTCCAGCGGCAGTGGACGTCGGGCATGGATGGGCGCATTGCGCGCGGCGCCCAGCATTGGGAGACCGTCCGGGTTGAGGTTGCCGACGGTACCGCGACGTTCAGCCGTAAGCCGGATTCGCCGTGGCACGGCGTGACCGACTGACATTCGCCGACGGTCGTTTAGGTTGTGGGGCGCCGCGCTTTGCACGCTAGGAAAATCGGGCAAAAGCGTGGCAATTCGCAACGCGATCAGCCGACCGAAGATGATGATTCCACAGTCAAATCTGTGGTTTCCAAAATAATCTGCTCAATGTCCCATCACATCGATGCGAGGCGCGATTCTTGGTCTTGTAGAAGCGGCATCGGATCGACATATGTGGGGGCAAGGAAGGCCGAAAGACGACTCGCAGCGTCGTTGGCCGGGGGGAATAGACTCCCCTGGATTTTCCCCGGTTAGCGGTGGAACCCACCCCGTCCCCTTAGGGTTCTCGCCGCACCATTTCGGTCTTTGTCATAGGCGCCGTCTCCGATTCCCCCTCCCGGAGACGGCGCCACTTGTTTGCGCGGCGCGCGATGCCGCGATGGGCCATGCCCATGCGGAACGGAGGTTGATGCCGGAAAAGCTCAGGCGAGCAGACTTCGGATACGCGTGATCTGTTTTTCGACGGAGATCGTGCTGGCCGACGTGATCTCCAGACCGTGGTCGGCATAGATGTCCGTGTCGGGATGGCTGTCGCGCCATGCCTCCATGACCAGATCGCGCTCGCGCACGAGGTCGTGGATCAGCGGACGGAACATACGCACCATCGACGTCACCCAGCGGTTGACCGGCCAGGAGGGGCGCGCGTGGTCGATTTCGAACAGGTCGACCATTTTCACCACGTCCTCGGCCGCGTACCAGGTATCGCCGGTGACCCAGCGGTTCACCGTGAACATGCCGATGGGATACCCCTTCGGATCCATCGAGATGGCGATCAGGTGGCTTAGCGCGTCCGGTCCCAAGGGCCAAACCTTGTCGCCGTCATAAGGTACGGGCTCGGTACCCTTGGGCATGCCCTTGGCGCGCATGAACGTGTGGAAATGGCCGTGTTCGCCAGGCCGGCTCGCCTTGGGATGGGCGTGATAATAGAACTGGCTGCCGGTCTCCTTGTCGAAGATGTCGCCCTTTGGATAGTGCTGCCACTGGTAAAAGGTTTCGACATCACGCAACAGCTCGCCGACGACATTGTCGTCGTTCTTTCGCAGCACCCGATAGCACTCGAGCACGTCGCGACCGGCCTCGAGCATCTCTTCGAGATCGCTGCGGTCGAGGTCTTCGAGTTGGACCCGTCGCGGAAGCTCGACTTCAAGTCCTGGTTTGACGGTTTCTGGTAAAGCCATGCGCGAGAGGATGGCGTGAGTTTCGCCCGCTTTCAAGATTGTGATCGATTACGTGAAGCATATGTGACTGGGCGATGATCGTTTGAGCCTTTTCTTGCGTAGTGCTGATGACCATATGGATGCCACCCACGAGGTCAGGTGAGGCCTCAGCGGCCAAGTGAGGCCGCAGCACATTGGAGATAGGGTATGCAGTCGATACGTGAAGTCTTAGGCGCATGGCTCGTCGTGGCCGCGCTGGCCTTCGCCATCATCGCTGTTTGGGGATGGCGCGACTCAACGTCGGTGGCCAGTCAGGCGATAGCCTGTGTTGACGAAAACTCACACCAGGCAGATATCGCCTTGCACGGCGTGGAAGTGCCGCGCGGCGGCTGGCAGCCGGAGCCGATCTTGGCCGGCCTGCCGGGCGCTGGTGATCGCGGGACCACGTCCTACGAAGCCGCCGAGGAGCGGAACCTGTTGGCGCTTGAAGCGCCGCCGGCCGGTCCCATGCGGATGGCTCAGGGTTCGAGCACCAATCTGAACCCGACGAGTATATGCTGAATGTCCTCGGGGCGGCTGTGTCGGTCGGCTGGCCGGCACACGCCGCACCCGCGGTCATCCCATGACCCGCCTTTGACCCAGTAACGGCCTGGGCGCTTCAAGGTCGTCGTCCATTCGAAAACCTGGCCGGCGGCGTCCAGCATGCCGTAAGGGCTGGCGGCTTCGGGAAATGAGCCGACGGGTACGGTCGTGAACGGCCCGGCATCATGGGTATTCGCCAGATTGGGATCCCATTCGTCGCCCCACGGAAACATGCGCCCATCGGTGCCGCGCGCGGCCTTTTGC
>JBCCIS010000061.1 GCA_039028155.1 Pseudomonadota bacterium | reverse complement strand
GGCGACATCGCACACCGGCTACGACAGCATTCTGCTGAAAGACAAGCCGATGTTCATGTTGGGCGCGTTCCATCACCAGCTGCATCACCGCTACTACAACTGCAACTACGGCAACACGTTCACGCCGTGCGACAAGTGGTTCGGGTCGGACCTGGACGGCACGCCGGAATCCATGGCCAAGATGCGTCAGCGCTGGCGCGCCAAACGCATGTCGGCCAAGACGTAGGCCTGCGTCAGGGCGTCTCCGTCACGCGGGAAGGGGGCTGGCGCCCGAAGATACGCTCCAGCGCTTCCTTGAACGCCGGTTGCTCGACGATTACGTCGGCGTAAGCCTGACCCAGGGTCTGCCCGGCGGTTACATCAATCGGATAGTGCGCACCGGCGATAACCCGGCCGTGGCCGACCCGCATGGCGAGGTCCATAAGCGCCTCTTCATGCTCGGGGAACACCTCGGCCAACAGCCGGGCATAAATGATGGCACGAATTGAATGTCCGCTCGGATAAGCCGACACCGGACGGGCTTCGCCGATCGGTTCGATGTTCTCGTTCGCCACGAACGGCCTGGGCAAATCGTAGATCTCTTTAAGGCCATCGTACTCGGCACGTGCCTCGTCGATGGCGTCGTCGATCGTCTGTTTCAGTTCCAGCCCATCGACCGTGAACAGCGCGTCGCCGAGCACTGGCGCAAACCGTTCGACGTTCAGCGTGGTCTCGACGAACTCGACCTGGGCCGGCGTCCGAGTCTGTTGGTGCCACTCGACGACAGCCATCTGTTCGTTGAACGTGGGTGAGCCGACAGCGGGCGGCGGCGGAATCAGCGATTCCACATCAACGCTGCCGGCTGGCAGATAAACGCGTTCCGCAGTTTCGTCCGCTCGCGCGTGACCTTGAACAAGCGCCCAGGTCAAAACGACAAAAACGGCCGTCAAACCCCCTAGCTTAGGCATTGTGATTGCCCTCTTGTTGTTGGCCAAACCACGATAGGCCGGCTTCGTGATACTGGGCCACGATGATGGCGGAATCAGGTCAGCCGCTATCGTTGGACGAGTCAGCCTCGGGGTGGTGTTCGCGGTAGTACTCCCACTCGTCGACCTCCTGGCCGTCGGCCAGAATGCAGATACCGACCTGACCGCCGTCGTCGCCGGTGCGGATTTCCGATTGGCCGCCCTGTTCGACGCAGAAGACGGAGGCGGGGTTTGCCAGTTCCGTGTTGGTGTCTGTCGCCGTCTCCTCTTCCTGATCGCAAGCGGCGAGCGCGCCTGCGACCAGGAAAACGGCGACAATGCGTGAGGTCCTCATCCGCCCGGATGCAGGCTTTCGCAAGCCGAACGCAGCAGATCGGCGCCAGCGCCCAGGCCGACACCGCTCTTCGCCGCATCAAGGATGCACGTGGCGACCGGCTCGCTGAAGAACCCGGCATGGGCCGGGCGGACCGGGTCGATGTCGTAGCGAATGATGATCGCGCCCGCGATCATGGCGCCGGCAATCAAGATGGCTTGCCAATTCTTCATGGATGGTTCCCTCCTTAACGGAAACAGATGATTGAACACGCCAGAGCTTGGCGCAGGCCGTGCGACCAACGCAATCGTTGTTTCGATTCAAGTGTGACGGGCGTGGTAGTGACCGGCCGGCGTACCGGCAACCTGGCCGCGGAGCCAAGCCTCGTCGGCGCCCTTGTCGCCGAAACGGAGGGGATCGCATGGGGCGGGGTCGAACCGGGGCGCGCTGCCGGTGACGAGGTCGCTCATCAACTGGCCGGCATAGGCCGAATAGGTCACGCCAGCCGAGTTGAAGGCCGTCGCGACATAAAGCCCGTCAACCTCCGCCAGGGGTCCGAGCAGTGGCTCACCGTCGGGTGTAAAGCTCTCTGGCCCGTTGACGAAACGATGCACGGGCGCGTTCTGAAGCCCGGGGAACAGCCGGACCGCACGCTCGCCATAGGGGCCGAACTGGTCCCAGTTTTCGTCCAGGAGCGAAAAGGCGAACCCGTCCGGCGGCGCGCCGTTGTCCAGGTCCAGCGTCAGCGCGTCGGTGTCGAAACAGCCAACCAACAGACCGCCAACCTCCTCGCGGCCATAGATCGAATCGTCCGGCGAGACGAAGGAGGGCATGGTGCGCGGCAGCGGCGGATCGGTGCGCTGGATGATGTAGAAATGTTCACAGCCCCACTGCGCAAGCGTGATATCGAGTGGTGACAGCAGACGCCGCGACCACAGACCACACGCAACGATGACGAGATCGGCGTCGAGGTCACCGTCGCTGCTCGCAACGCCGGAGATTTTGCCACCGTCAACACGGACCGCCTCGACCGCGCAGTTCTCGTGGATCGCAACACCGCGCCGGCGCGCAGCACGTGCAAAGGCGGCGGTCAGGTCGGCCGGGTTGACCCGGCCCGACGCACCATTCAGCCAGGTGCCGACGAGGGCGTCCGGGTCGATCAACGGATTGAGCGCAAGCGCATCGCGCGGTTCGATCAGCCGCGACTCAATGCCCGCCGCCTCGGCAAGCGGCGCCTGGCGCTCCATCCAGGCGAGCGTCTCGGGGGTGCGGGCGAGATAGAGGCGGCCCGTGCGCAGCCAGCCGGTCTCCTGATCGGCTTCCTTGGCGACCTCGTCGAGCGTCTCGAAGGCGGCGCGGATTGACGTATCGCTGTTTGCCATCCAGGTGATGTTGCCGGCCGAATGCCACGTCGTGCCCGCGCCCAACCGGTCGCGCTCGACCAGGGTGATGTCGCCGGCCTCGGCCTTCGCCAGGTGCCAGGCAATGCTGGTGCCGATGACACCGCCGCCGATGACGATGATCTTTCGCGCCATGGCCAGTCCGCCTCCTGGGCCGTCTGCCTAAAGGATCTCCAGGACCTGTTCGGGCGGTCGTCCGAGCGCGGCCTTTTTGCCGTCCTTGACGACGATCGGGCGCTCGATCAGGACGGGGTTCTCGACCATCGCCTGGATCAGCTCGGCCCGTGATTTCGCGGGATCGTCAAGACCGAGCGCCTTGAAGGGGTCTTCCTTCTTGCGCATGACATCGCGCGGTTCCATGCCGAGCAGTTTCAGGACGGCGTCGAGTGTTGCGGCGTCTGGCGGCGTCTTCAGGTATTCGACGATGTCCGGCTCGACACCGTTCTCCTCAAGAAGCGCCAGCGTCTGGCGCGATTTGCTGCAGCGTGGGTTGTGATAGATGGTGACGGCCATAGGGGCGACACTCCCGGATATTGATCGACGGGATGATGCCCGACATGACTACGGGCTGCCAGTCGTCATCGTGGTTTTCGCATGACCAGCTTCGTCCCAATCCTCCCAACCGGGAAAGGGGAGTGGATCGTCGTGCTGCCATTGCTCAAGTCGTTCGGCCAAGGTCGCCAGATGATGTTCCAGGTGCTGGTCGAACTCCCGCCCCTCTAGACGGACAAAGTTTGCTTGGGACTGAACGCCGTGGGCGATGACAGGCGGCAGCACGGAAAAGCCCATGTAGTATAGAGAGTACTGGATTGGCCACAGCATGACCTCCATGTTGCCGCCGCGCCCGCTGCCTTCGAACGCGGCTTCCGGCGCGCCGGTCGTTACCGAACACATGGCCCGTTTGCCGCAAAAGTAGCCGCGGTCGTAGCGCATGGTGCTGGTGTAAAGGCCGCCATTGAGAAACACCCGGTCGAACCATCCTTTCAGCATGGCGGGCTGGGCATGCCACCACAGGGGAAACTGCAGCAATACCAAGTCGGCACGTTCCAATCGCTCGATCTCGCGTTGGACATCGGGCGGCACAGCTGCCGTCTCACTGGCGTGGCGCTGCTCGGCCGCCGCATCGAACACCAGCGGGTCCTTTGGGTTCGCGTAGTGCTCGGCCTTTTCGACGGGATCGAAACGGTCCGCATGCAGATCGCTCACCTCGGTCGTGTGTCCCAGCGCGGTCAACGCCTCGATCGCGACGTTCTTCAGGGTCGCGTTGAAGGAGGCGGGTTCGGGGTGGCAGAAAACGATCAGCGCATGCATGGCGTCATGTCCAATGGGCGTTGTTTGCAGTTGCACGGTCTCTAGTTGACCTGTTGACTGACGAACAACAATTCCAAGAATCTGACAGTGTTATTTGCAGGAATGAACATGATGATCCCATGGGATGACCTCCGGTTCGTCCTTGCCATCGCTGAGACGGGCAGCCTGTCGGCCGCCGGGCGGCGCCTTGGCGTCAGCCACGCGACCGTGTTCCGCCGCCTGGGCGGGATCGAGGACCGCTTGGGGGTTGCGCTTTTCGAGCGCTCGCGCACCGGCTATGCGCCGACATTGGCTGGTGAGGAGGTGGCTGATGCTGCGCGAGTTGTCGAACGTGAGGTGCTGGATGTCGAGCGGCGGGTCGTCGGCCGCGATCTTCGTCCGTCAGGCACCGTGCGCGTCGCCACACTCGACTCGTTTCTGGTCGGTTTCCTTTCTCCCATCTTTCGGGCCTTTCAAGACGAGCAGCGGGACATCGCGTTGGAGGTCTCCCTGTCCAACCACCTTTTCAGCCTGTCGCGCCGCGAGGCGGATGTGGCCATTCGTCCCTCGTACGAACAGGCCGAATCCCTGGTCGGTCGAAAGGCAGGCACGATCGCCTATGCCGTATACGGTGAAAGAGAGCGCGTCGCTGATGCTGGCGGCAGTATCGACATCCACGATGCCCAGTGGGTCGGCCCCGACGAAGCGATGTACTATCCAGATCTCGTCGCGTGGATGACGGCGCAGGGTCTGGACGATCGGTGCCGCTTCAGGGTCGACAGCGTGGTCGCCATGCAGGCGGCTGTCGCAGATGGGTACGGGCTCGCTGTGCTGCCGTGTTATCTCGGCGATCCGGATTTAAGACTGTCGCGCGTTGGCAGGACAATCCCCGGGATGGCCGTCGACCTGTTGCTCCTGACCCATCCGGACCTGCGCAAGACCGCGCGTGTGCGCGTCTTGCTGGACTATCTGGCCGCTGCGCTCAAAAAGAAACAGCGGTTACTCCTGGGCACGGCATCGCGATGATCGGGTCGCCAACGGATGTCATGATAGCGTCGAAGCATCCGCGTACGTTGTGCCTTGCTGGCCAAGACCTCTGACCCGATATGACGCCGGAAAAGCAGATCATGAAACTCATTCACGTCACAGACCCCCATCTCGTAGCGCCCGCAGAGACGCTCTACGGGCTTGATCCCGAACAGCGTTTCGCCGCGTTCGTCGATAGCGTCAATGCGCAGAACGCCGATGCTGATCTTTGTGTGATCACCGGCGACCTGGCGGATCTCGGCGAAAGCGCGGCGTACGAGGCTCTTCGGCACCACCTCGACCGTCTGGCTGTGCCATGGCGGTTGCTGATTGGAAACCACGACCATCGTCAGCTCTTCTTGAAGGCGTTTCCGGAAACGCCGATCGACGACGCTGGTTTTGTCCAGGATGTGCTGAGCGTCGGCGAGCATACGTTGCTGTTGCTGGACACCAACGAACCGGGCATTGCCGCCGGACGCTATTGCGAGCGGCGCTGTCGTTGGCTCGCCGATCAATTGGCCAAATCAGACGGTCCGGTCATGATCGCCATGCACCACCCGCCGTTCGATGTCGGCATTCCACGCCTCGACCAGATCGGACTTCAGGACCAGACAGCGTTCGCCAACATCGTTCTGCCTCATGCCGCGCGCATCCGGCACATCTTCTTCGGCCACGTGCATCGCCCGGTCAGCGGTTCCTGGCATGGCATTCCGTTTTCGACGCTCAGGGCAACAGCGCATCAAACGGTGTTGCACTTCGACAAGCGTGAGACCATTCCCGGTTGTCACGAACCGCCGGCCTATGCGGTGGTGTTGATTGGGCACGATGCGATCATCGTTCATAGCCACGACTACATGGATCAATCCATGCGGTTCGACCTCGTGAAGTACGACGCCAAGGCGTGGGCGACGATGGCACCGTGATCCCCCTTTCGAGTAGTCGGCGGTCACGAAAGCCGAATTGTCGAATGGCCTTTGCCGTGCGACATATCGGGATCAGTGCGGACGTATCACGTTGGGGGATGGTGATGACTTTTCGTTTTGGTGTTGTGGTGTTATCGGCCTTCGGTATGGCGGGCCTTTCGGCGGGCGCCGCAGAGGCGCAAGAGGGGTTCTACCCCACCGAATACGGCACGGTCGAATACTCGGTCGAGGGCATGCAATCCGGCACCACGACGCGTTACTGGCGCGATTGGGGCAGGGAGCAGGCGGAGTACCAGGATCTCGCCTTGTCGATTTCGGGCATCACGCAGGAAACCAAGACCTGGACCATCACGACGCCGGAGACGGTGACCAACATCGACCTGACAACCAATCAGGGAACGCAGATCGCCAACCCGATGGCCAACGCCTACAACATGTCCGAAGAGGAACTTGAGAACTTCAACCAGACGATGATGCAGAACATGGGCGGCCAGCTGGTGGGAACGGATACGATTGCCGGTCAGGACTGCGAGGTCTGGGATCTCGGCATGACCGGCGGCTCCATGTGCGTGTGGGAAGGCGTCCCGCTCGCCAACGATGCCGGCGGCGGGATGCTCACCATGACCGCTGTCAGCATCGATACGGATACGCCGGTCGACGAGATCCATTTCACCGTGCCGGACGACGTGACGTTCACGACGCCGGGTGCCGGTACCGGTGACGTTCCCAGCCTGGAGGACCTGATGCAGAGCCTGGGTCAGACCGAATGAGCGTGATCTTCTAGCGCCGGTCCGCCGGTGCCAAGAGCTCGCCGTTGACGCAGTTGCGCAGTGGCCCGCCGCCCAGATAGTCCGAGATTAGGTCGATCGCCTTGGTGCGCATGTCATCGATGCTGTTGGGGCTGAAGAAGGCGGCGTGAGGTGTCATGACAAGACGGTCTTCCAGCCAAGCCTCGCCGGCAAGCCATGCCTTGATCAGCGGGTGCTCGGTATCGAGGGGTTCGACCGGCATGACGTCCAGGCCCGCACAGCCGACCGGACCGTCCTTCATGCCGTCATAGAGCGCGTCAAAATCGACCACCGGCCCCCGTGACGTGTTGATCAGGACGGTGTCCGGCCGCATGGCGGCAATGGCGTCGCGGCCGATCATGCCTTGGGTCTCGTCGGTCAGCGGCACGTGGATGCTGATGATATCGGTGCCGGCCAGAAACGCCTCGAAGCTAGCGATCCGTTCGACGTTGAGCGCCAGCTCCATGCCACTCGGCAGATAGGGGTCATAGGCTATGACCTGCATGCCGAGCCCCTGCATGCGCCGCGCCATGGCGCTGCCGATGCGGCCCAGCCCGACAACGCCGCCGGTACGGCGATAGGTCCGGCGGTTGAAAATGGCGGGCTGCCAGCCCCAGCCGGTTTCGGGATCGGCACGCAGAAGCCGGTTGGACCGGCTGATGCTGCGGGTGAACGTCATCATCAACGCCAGCGCGTGGTCGGCGACTTCGTTGATGCCGTAGTCGGGCACATTAGCGACGGCAATGCCACGGTCGCTCGCCGCCGCCATGTCGACGTTGTCGTAACCGACTCCGGCCCGGACGATCAGTCGGCATCTGGTCAGCTTGTCCAGGATATCGGGGCCCAGTGGTATGACGCTGAACATACAGAAGGCGTCACAGGCCGCGAGCGCCTCGTCCGACACCTCGCTGAGGTCGTTAACCTTTTGAACATCAAAGGTTAATCGCCCTTGCGGGTCAGTGAACAAAGCGGCGTCGGCGATCTTTGCGTCGGGCACCAGAACGTGCATCGGTCAGACGTCCTTCAAACGGTCGGTGAGAGAGGCTTGGAGATCCAGTGATGGTGGTCACGAGAAGAGTGACGAGCCATGGACTCCCTACCACCAAATCGCCAGAATTTAACCAATCGTTAGGAGGTGTGGCGCTAACCGGGAATAGGCGCCGCAACCTCCGGAACAATGACTAACCGCTGGGAACGGCGGAACGCAAGGCTCCTCGGCATCGTTTGTCGGCCGAGAGCCGCCCCAAAAGGAGGCGCATGACGATGACAGCGGTGTATGCAGAGAACCTGTCGTCCGTCGACGGTGAGCGTAAACCCCAAGAGCAGACTGATCGGGAAATCGCCGATGAGCTGCTGGTGAAGCTGCATGAATTCCAGGAAGCGATGGACCGGGCCATTCTGGCCGGTCTGATCGTGGAGCCGTCCTTCCGACGGGTCGAGAACCGCTTCATCAAGGTCGGCGTCTCGTCCGACTCCTATATCGTGAAGTGCCAAGTGTATCGAAAGCTCTCCTGAAGCCGAGCGCGTCGCGACCGGCGGCCGCCGTTTCCCCCTCTCAGGTGCCCGCCGCCGGTCTCGGGCTTTCGATCCCAATCCGTCCAACAACCGACTTCCCAGTGCGACGCCTGATGGTGTTTGCTGTGGCTGACCGGCCCTGACGACCGCTACTCTCTCGTCTGTCGCAAGAAACGATGTAAGGGCGAGAGGCGATGGACGATCAAACACCAATCCTGGTGACAGGCGCCGCCGGCTGTATCGGCGCCTGGACCGTTGCCCACCTGGTGCGGGCAGAACGCCCGGTCGTGGCGTTCGATAGATCCTCAGATCGCAGACGACTCTATCTGGCCCTGTCCCGAGACGAGGCCGACGCGGTTCCCTGGGAAACCGGCGACATCACGGAAGCAGGCGTTATCGATCGTCTGGTAACGCGCCACGCAATTGGTGGTCTGGTGCATCTGGCCGCGCTTCAGATCCCGTTCTGCCAGGCCGATCCGGTCGCCGGCGCCATGGTCAATGTCGCGGGCACCGTCGCCGTGTTCGAAACGGTGCGCCGCCACGGTCTCAATCACTTCGTCTACGCCAGTTCCGTCGCCGCCCAATCGCGCCCGGGCTTTGACGGGCCCAACACGCTCTATGGCGTCTACAAGCTGGCCGATGAGGGCATCGGCCGTATCTATTGGCAGGACTGGGAGGTCCCAAGCATCGGGATTCGGCCGCACACCGTGTTCGGTCCAGGCCGCGACCAGGGTTTCACCTCGGCGCCGACCAAGGCGATGCTGGCGGCGGCGGCCGGCCAATCGTTTGCGATGCCTTACAATGGCGTCTTGCGCATGCAGCACGTCCACGAGGTTGCCGCCGCCGTTGTTCGCTGTGTCGATCACGCGCCGCAGGGCGCCTTTGTCGGCGACCTCGAGGGGGAGGCGGCGTCCGTCGTCGAGATCGTCGCTGCGGTCCGCGACGTGATGCCCGGCGCGCAGATCACCGTGCCCGACGAGGCCGCCAGTTTTGCCACCGACCAGTCGGACGCTGACCTGCGCGCCATCGTTGGCGATTGGCCGCGCGTGTCGCTGCGCGACGGCACGCGGATGACCATTGAAGCGTTTCAGGATCTGTTGGCGCGCGGCCTTATCGCGCCGCAGCCGGACTGAACGGCCTCAGCCGACGGAAAAGGCGAGGATACGGGATAGCTGGCACAGTGGCCGGCCGGTCTCCTCCGACCAGGCGTTGAAGGCATCCTGGGTCTTGCGTTTGTCGGCCTTGCCGGTCGGCTTCTTCGTCACGACCTTCGCCTCGACCAAACCTTGCACGACGTCGCCGGTCAAGACGAACGTGTCCTTGCCAACCATGCGCAGGAAGTAGGGGCCGGAATTGCCGCCGAGCTGCGAAAAGTCTTTGGCGAGCGTATCCCACAGGCCAATGATGTCGTTCGCCGGCCAGTCGGCGAGCCAGGCGCCGAAGCTGCCGTGTTCTTTGATGACCCTCTGCATGGCCGCGGCGTTGTCGCGCACGGAACTGATCTTGGCCCAATGGCGGATCAGCGCCCGGTTGCCCATGCAGGCTTCCATGTCTTCATCGTTCATCAGCGTGATACGGCCCGGCTGAAAGCCGTGGAAGACTTCCTCGAAGGCCGGCCATTTGCTGTCGACCAGCGAATGCTTGAGACCCGCGCGGAAAACGCGCAGGCACATCTGGGAGAGATAGCGGTCGTCCTTGACCGCCTTCAACTGCCGCGACGACTTCGGTTTCGGCAGTTGCGTCTCCAGCCGGTCAAGACCGCCGGTGCGTTTGACCGCGCGCTTCAGAATTGGCTCGAACGATCTGGCCACCGTCAGCCTTTCAGTGATGTGACACAGGCGACCGCGCCGTCGCGCAGGATTGCGTGGTCGGCGATCGCGATGACCAGATCGTAGCCGCGGTCGAACATGGCTTGCGCGTCGTCGCCGGGTCCGGGAATGCCGCCCAGCTTGCGTCCGGACTCCTTGATCAGCCGCTCGGCTTCCTGGCGCAGCTCCAAGGCTTCCGGGCAGTTGGGATCGGTAAGGTGACCGATGCTGGAGGCAAGATCGTTACGGCCGATAAACAGCATGTCGACGCCGTCGACCTTGCCGATGTCTTTGAGGTTCGCGACGGTCGCCGCCGTTTCGACCTGGCACATGACGAAAACGTCGCCGCCACGCGCGGCCATGAAACCGTCCTTGTCGAAACCGTACCTGGCGGCGCGCACGTTGCCCGGCGCGACACCGCGCACGCCATCGAGTGGGAAGCGGCAGGCGGCGACAACCCGCGACGCCTCCTCGGCGCTTTCGACCATCGGCACCATCAGTCCGTCGATGCCGGTGTCGAGCGCGCGTTTGATGAGCTGCGTGTCGCTGTCAAAAACGCGCATGAAGGCCGGTGTCGAACCGCCCGCGGCGATCGCCTGCTGCAATTGGATAGCGGTAAGGCTGTCGCCGGGGCCATGCTCCTGATCGATCATCAGCATGTCGAAGCCGGCGAGCCCCATGATCTCGGCCCCGATGGGGCTGGCCATGGTGATCCAGCCGCCGACGAGGCGTTCGCCGGCGTTAAGACGGTCGCGAATCCTGCTGCCCTGCGCCATCGCGTGTCATCCCCCAAACAAAAGACAGAAATCAGGCTGAGCGTGCGTCCTTGCTGTCGTCGTCGATGACGATGGAGCGCATCAAGAAGGCGGGCACATGGTCGCCCTTGCCGAATGGCACTTTTTCTTCGTCGTTGTCTTTCTTGCGGCGACGCCGTGGCTCCGGCTTGGCCGGTTCGTCGTCATCGCTTGTCGTGGCGGCTTTTTTGTCGGAGGCCTTGCTCGCCTTCTTGGCCTTGTCGTCTTTCTGGGCTGCCGACTTTCTGCGTCGTCCCTTGCTCTCGGCCTTTGGCGCTTCGTCGTTCTCCGCGGCTTCGACCTCAGTGGGAGCGGCGGTTTGGTCGGGCGCTTTGCCGTCCACCGTCACTTCTTCGATATCACGGCGGATCAGGCGTGTGATCGCCGCCAATCCCTTGCTGTCTTCCGGCGTCGCGAAGACATAGGCGCGGCCACGATGACCGGCGCGGCCGGTACGCCCGATGCGGTGGACGTAATCCTCCGCGTTCACCGGAATGTCGTAACAGAAGACATGGCTCAGCCCGAAGATGTCGATGCCGCGTCCGGCGACGTCGGTGCAGACCAGGAACTTTGCTTCGCCACTCTTGAACGCGTTCAGCGCGGCCTCGCGCGAGCGCTGGTCCATATCACCCTGCATGCGCACGACGTCGAAACCGAAGCGGCGCAGCGAACGGGTCAGGCTGTCGACGTCCCGCTTGCGGTTGCAGAAGATCATCGCATTGCCGACGGCTTCGCCTTCCAGCAGCTTGCGCAGCGCCTTGCCCTTGTCGCGGGCATTGGCGACCCGCACCAGCGACTGCTCGACCATCTCTGCAGGCGAAGCGGGCGGCGCGACGGTGATTTCTTTGGGGTTGTGCAGGAACTTGTCGGCGAGCTTGCGGATCTCCTTCGGCATGGTTGCCGAGAACATCAGCGTCTGGCGCAGCGGCGGCAGGAAACCGACAATACGCTCGACGTCGGGAATGAAACCCATGTCGAGCATGCGGTCGGCTTCGTCGATCACCAGGAATTTCACGCCGCGCATCAGGATCTGGCCGCGTTCGATCAGATCGAGCAGGCGCCCGGGCGTCGCGATCAGGACGTCGATATCGGATTCCAGAACCTTTTCCTGATCCCGCATCGAGGTGCCGCCGATCAGAAGCGCGGCGTCCAGCTCGGCGTTCCTCGCGTAAATCTCGAAGTTCTCGAAGGTCTGCTGGGCCAGTTCGCGCGTCGGCGACAGGATCAGCGCGCGCGGCATACGCGCCTTGGCCCTGCTGCCGGCGAGGATGTCGATCATCGGCAACACGAAGGCGGCCGTTTTGCCGGTGCCGGTCTGCGCACAGCCCAACAGGTCGCGACCCTGCAACGCGACGGGGATCGCTTTCTCTTGGATGGCTGTGGGGACGCGATAGCCCGCGTCGGTGACGGCTTTCAGCACGTCGGGGCCTAAGCCCAAATCTTCAAATATCATGCCTGTCCGTTGGCCGGGCCAAGGCGAATAACGTGGCTCGTGGGCCTCGGCGTGGCGCTAGATACCTGCGCTGGCCGCCCGCGTCAACGGTTTGCACGCCGATCGCGATGGCGCGCCCTTACCAATTTCGATAGGGTTCGCCCCATCATGCTCCTCGATCAGACCCGCAGCGCGCTGCTGATTATCGATGTCCAGGACCGGTTGATGCCGGCCATGGCGGACCGCGACGACGTGGTCGCCAATATTGTCATCCTGATGCGTGCGGCCCACCGCATGGCCGTGCCCATCCTTCTGTCACGGCAGTACCCCAAGGGCCTGGGCGACGTGGTGGAGCCTGTTCGCGATGCCGCGGGCGATGCGCTGGTCTATGACAAACTGGCGTTTTCCTGTTTTGCCGACGAGAGCCTTCGCCATGCGATGCGCGACATGGGCCGCGACCAGTTCGTGGTAGCCGGCGTTGAGGCGCATGTTTGCGTGCTGCAGAGCGCGGCCGATCTGATCAGCGAGGGTTATCAGACAGCGGTGGTCGCGGACGCGGTCTCCAGCCGCCGCGCGGCCAGCAAGCAGACGGCGCTGGCACGGCTGGCCCAACACAACGCCGATATCGTCACCGCCGAAATGGTGCTGTTCGAGTGGCTGCGCGAAGCCGGCGGCGAGGCCTTCAAGGAGCTGAGCGCGCTGATCCGCTGACCAGCGCCCCAACCCACTAGAAGATGATGGGGCCGCCGCGCCGGTCCGTCCGGTCCGGTTCACGCTTGGGCAGCATCCGTGTCAGAAGCTGATCAATCGCCGCGTGGAGCACCGGTGAGTCCGCCGTGGTGAACTCGTTCACCGTGACGCGCGACGTCGTGATCGTTCTGTCGTTGTTGCAGAAGGCGCCCAGAATGGCCAAGCGGCCGTCGACGGGACCCAACGCTTCGACGTCTATGTTGCCGGCGCAGGCCGGCTTCGCCCACATGGTGGATGTCGCGCCGAACACCAGGACAAAATCAAAATTGCCGCGCGCGGTCTCGTCTGGCGTTGTCGTGAAGTTGCCGGCGGTTACCCAGGCCGAAGCATTCATGGCGTCCGTCACGGCCGTATCCCAAACGTCCGGCGGAACGGTCGAGGGCCGGCCGATGATCTCGACGGGAACGTCGCGCCCGGCCGCGACCCATTGGTAGAGGGCAGGGGTGTAGAGCGGGTAAACCGTTGTATTTGTTGCCACAACGCCGCCGGTTCCACCGGGGGCGCATGACGCCAGCGCCAGGATCAGGCCTGCGCCAAAAAGGGTGCGTATCATCATCCTTTCGATTTAAGCCGTCTTAACCGTCTCGCCAATCACGTTCGCATGAGACGCGACCTCCCAATCATGCTACAACAATAGCGCGAAATTGGAGGCATGTCTTTCATGCTGAAGATGTTGAAACACCGCTCGTGCTCTATCTTGGCAACGCTCCTCACGGTGCTTTTGCTGCCCGCCGCTGGGCACGCGGACGCTGATCCGCAACCAAGCGATGCAGGCCGGTTTCTCGGCAGAACGATCGCGTGCGATTGCGTCTCGGCTGAAACGAACTACGCCCTGGCGGTCTATCATGCCTTTTTGACCGACGAGTTCGGCGCAACCTATGCTGACCAGGCAATGGGCCATATGCGGCTGGCCCTACGCGAGGCCTACGACAACCAGATTATCATCTGTGGCTACGTATGCGGCCGCGACATTATTCCTTTCCTGCAGGAGGTGCTGGATACGGCGCCTTTGACCTATGGCGACGATATCGCCATGACGATCCAGCCTTCGGCCCAGGAAGAAGGCAATTATGGCCAATGGCAGAACTGCTATTGGCGCCCGATGTCGCCCGGATGCAGCGATCTCGACGATCCAGCCGATCGCCAGGTCGCCGTGCAATCTGACGAAGCCCTTCCGCCGTGCTCGGCGACCGAAGACCTGCTGGCTGGCGTTCAATGTGAGGGCCGGCAGAAGGGCCGGGTCAACGGATACTGATTGGTCGGCTGTCATGTCCTTCAAGCACATCAAGCCATTGGGCCGGTCACAGGAACGCCGTCGGCGCTGGCCGTTCGCGCTCAGGGCCGGCTTGTGTTTCGTCTGTGTGCTGACCGCTCTGACCATGGCGCGCACCGTTCAGTCAGACAGTCCGCCTGCTACAGACGCTCTTGGAACTTTCTTGGGACGGACTGTTGCGTGCAGCTGCGTTTCTGGCGAACAGGGTATCGTGCTCGCGATCTATCGCGACTTTCTCGACAGCACTTATGGCCAAACCTATGCCGACCAAGCGTCGGGTCACATGAGGCTTGCTTTACGTGAAGCCTACGACAACCAGATCACCATCTGCCGATACACCTGCAATCACGATCTCATCACTGATTTGCAGGAACTGATCGACCGAAGAATGCCTTACGCCGACAGCTATGCTGCATCGGCAGCCGAATGGGAAACCGGCCACACAAGCGGCTACTACGACCTGGAGGACGCTAGCAAGAAATCGGACATTTCTTTCTGCCGGAGTCAGCCATCCAGGCCCGAATGTCGAGATTTCTAGTCCGGTAACTTTCTTCGCTAGACAGCTAGATATCCAGGTCGACCGCCTGGTCGGCGTTCTCCTGAATGAACTTCAAGCGCAATTCCGGTTTGCGGCCCATCAGGCTTTCGACCTGACGCGCGGTCTTCTTCTGGTCGCTGTCTTCGACGACAACCTGCAGCAGGATGCGGGTCGCCGGGTCCATGGTCGTTTCCTTCAACTGGCGCACCGGCATTTCGCCGAGCCCCTTGAAGCGACTGATCTCGACCTTGCCGTTGCCGCTGAATTGCGTCGCCATCAGTTCCTCGCGGTGGGCGTCGTCGCGGGCATAGGCGACATCGCCGCCGCGCGACAGCCGATAGAGCGGGGGCACGGCGAGAAACAGGTGGCCGTCGTCGATCAGGCCGGGAATCTCACGGAAGAAGAAGGTCATCAGAAGCGACGCGATATGGGCGCCGTCGACATCGGCGTCGGTCATGATGACGACCCGCTCGTAGCGCAGATCGTCCTCGCGGTACTTCTCGCCGGTGCCGCAACCCAGCGCCTGTAGGAGATCCTGGATCTCCTGATTGGCGCGCTTCTTGTCGGCCGACGCACTCGCCACGTTCAGGATCTTGCCGCGTAGCGGCAGGATGGCCTGGGTCTCTCGGTTGCGCGCCTGTTTGGCCGAACCACCGGCGGAATCGCCCTCGACAAGGAACAGTTCGGTGCCGTCGCGGCCCGACCGCGAGCAATCGGCGAGCTTGCCCGGCAGGCGCAGCTTGCGGGTCGGCTGCTTGCGTTTGACATCCTTTTCCGCCTTGCGTCGCTGGCGCTCGTCCATGCGGTCCAGCGCGAACTCAAGCAGCGCATTGGCACCTTCCGGATCGCCGGTCAGATAGTGGTCGACATGGTCGCGCACCGCTTGTTCGACCAGCCTCGTCACTTCCGGGTTAACCAGCTTCTCCTTGGTCTGGCCCTGGAATTGAGGCTCGCGGATAAAGGCCGAGAACAGCACAACCGCGTCGCCGGCGACATCGTCGGCGTTCAGCTTGTCGGCCTTCTTGTTGCCGGTCAAAAGGCCATAGGCACGCATCGCCTTGGTCATGGCGTTGCGGAAACCGTTTTCGTGGGTGCCGCCTTCGGGTGTGGGCACGGTGTTGCAATAGGTCGACGTATAGGCCTCGCCGTCCAGCGGCCACGCGACCGCCCATTCGACGCGGCCGACCTCGTCGCCGAGCGACGCCTGACCCAGGAACGGTTTGGGCGTTGCCGTCTTGCGTTCGCCGACGACGGCGGTCAGGAAGTCGCCGAGGCCGCCGGGGAAGTGGAAGACGGCTTCCGCCGGCGTCTCGTCCTTGCCCGTGATCAGGCTCTTGGCGCACGACCAGCGGATCTCGACGCCGCGATGCAGGTAGGCTTTCGACCGCGACATGCGGAACAGGCGATCAGGCCGGAATGTCGTCTTCTCGCCGAAGACCTCGGGGTCCGGATGGAAGCTGATCACGGTGCCACGGCGGTTCGATGCGGCGCCGACCTTCTTCAGCTTCGTCGTCGGCTTGCCGCGTTTATAGGTCTGACGCCACAGCTTCTTGTCGCGGGCGACCTCGACCGTCAGGGCATCCGACAGCGCGTTCACGACCGAAACGCCGACGCCGTGCAGGCCGCCGGAGGTCGCATAGACCTTGCCGGAGAACTTACCGCCGGCGTGCAGCGTGGTCATGATGACCTCCAGCGCCGAGAGCTTCTTGTTCTTCGGGTGCGGGTCGGTCGGGATGCCCCGGCCGTTGTCCTTCACCGTGATGACGCCGTCGGCGGCCAGATCCACCTCGATCCGATTGGCGTGGCCGGCGACCGCCTCGTCCATGGCGTTATCCAGGACTTCCGCGAACAGGTGATGCAGGCCGCCTTCATCGGTGCCGCCGATGTACATGGCGGGGCGCCGGCGGACCGGCTCCAGCCCCTCCAGGACCTCGATATCCTTGGCGGTGTAGCTCGATTTTTTGGCGGTCTTCTGGTCGGCGAAAAGATCGTTCATGGCCTCGGACTATATCGGGAACGTGTGCGCCGCAACAAGAACATGCGGTATTTCTTTGCGGTTGACAGCCCATATGTGGTGCGCTCCAAGATACGCGGCTACCCGCCATCGTTGTGCCGGCGGCGCCCAGAACGACCCACAGGAGGTCGCCATGCCGAAACTGATGATCGGCCGGACCGCGATTTCCGGTGCCAATCTCGTAGCCTCCCACGCGACAATGGCGCTGCGGATCGCCTGGCTCCCGTTCCTGCTGCTGGTCATCACCGAGTTCGCCTACCACAGTCTGGGATCTGACGGGGGCGCGGACATTGTCTCATCGGCCGAAGTGGACGGTGTGACCTCGCAGGATGACGGCATGTCGGGCGATGACAGATTCGTAGTTTCATTGGGTCAATCCATAACGGCTGCCGACTGGACGACGTTCGGTCTCTACCTCGTCTCCACACTGGGTTATGTGTTGCTGACCGTCGGCTGGGTGCGCTTTGTCCTAACTGGCGAGAGAGGCAGCTTCCTGTCGTTCGGTAGCCGTGAGATCAAACTGTATCTCGCCTACATCCTGTGGACGATCTGGCTCATCGTCCTCGTCTTCACCGCCACGGTCACCGCTTCCGTGCTCGCCGAACTCAGTCCATGGCTCGCAGGCCTCGCCGCCATCTTGTTGACCATCGTCGCGATGTTGTGGAGTGCGCGGTTGCTCATGATCTTCCCGATGATATCACTCAACGAGGGCATGGGGTGGCTTCGTGCCTGGACCATGACCAGGGGCAACGGATGGCGCTTGCTGATCGGTCTGGGACTGTGCTTTGTCCTGGCTGTTGTGATTGTGTTCGTCATAGGTGTTGCGCTGCAGCTGCTAGCCTCTGGCCTGCTCAGTGGAACGACCCTCTCTGTTGTTGTCAGCACCATGATCCAACAGGCGCTTACCGTGCTCTTCCTGATGGTGTTCCTGGGTTCGATGGCGGAAGCCTACCGCCAACTGGGCGGACCCGGCACGGCAGTGCCCGAGGATGTGCTCACGGTGTTTGACGCATAGTACTCGGACAATCTGGCTGAAGCGGCGAGGGGGGACGTGATGCAGAAGATACAAATCGGCCAGGTGGCTATTGCCGGCTTCAAGGCGTTGTTCGGTCAGTTTGGCGCGGCCGTGCGGATCGGATGGCTGCCCCTGGTCCTGGTAGCCGGTAGCCAGACCGTGGCTATCCTGCTTATCGGTAATGCGGCGATCGAGGCCGCGCACGAAACCGGCGTCTTTGACATCAAGGACCAGGGCCAAAAATTCGCCATGATGAAGTCGATCGGAATTGATCTTTTGATCGACTACGCCTGGTTAGGCGTCGTCGTCTTTATTGTCACGGTGGCGGCGTATGTCATGCTGACCAGCAACTGGCTTCGGCACCTGTTGCGCGGCGACGAGCCCGCTGGTCGTATCGCGACGGTGGGGTTTGGCGCGCGTGAGATCAAGACACTGTTCGCCGGCCTTGTCCTGGTGGTCTTGATGATCGGTTTCGGATTGGCCGGTGCCGCTTTTGCTTGGTTCTCAAACAACCAGTTCGTTTTTGTCCCGATGTTTCTCCTCCTCTTTGTTCTCAACATCATCGTCTATTTCATTGTGTTGCGTCTCTCTCTGGTGCTTCCCATGGTCGCGCTGGACCAGGGCATCGGTTGGGGGACAGCCTGGCGGATGTCGCGCGGCAACATCTGGCGGCTCTTTTGGGCGTTCTTTCTGGCATCGCTGCTGGTCAATGTCGTGTTCATGGTGGTGCAGATACCGTTTGCGATGATAGGGGGCGCCGTGAGTCTGACGTCGCCGGAGGGGATCTTGTCTGGCGTGGCGATCCAGATGGCCGGGTATGCCGTCACCTATGTCATTGGCTTCATCGTTGTGCTTGGCTCGCTCGCCGAGGCGTACCGGCAGCTCGATGGGCCGGGTTCCATGGTGCGTGAAGACACGCTCGCGGTGTTCGACGGTTAGGACGGACGCGCTATGGTTTGGCGCCAGGCGGCCTTTGTCCGCCGCATAGGCATAGAGGAAGCATGGACAAGGTTCAGATCGGCCGGACGGCGATAGAGGGCCTTCGCCTGTTCTTCGGGCGGTTCGGCACGGCATGCAGAATCGCCTGGGTGCCCCTAGTGATCCTGATCATTGCCCAAATCGGTTACGTCCTCCTAATCACGCCCGCCATGGAGGCGTTCGGCGCAACCTTCTACTACCAGAACGTCGAACCCGAAGACGACCTGGCGGTCGTGGAAGCGATTCTGGAGGCCGGCGGCGAATTGTTCTCGCAGATCGGCTGGCAGGTTCTGGCCTTCGTTCTTATTTCAGCGGCTGCCTACATGATGCTTGTGGTGGCATGGCTGCGCTTTGGCTTGCTCGGCGACAAGCTTGATGGCCGCATCGGACTGCTTCGCCTTGGCGGCCGCGAGATCAAGACATTCTTCGCCTATATCCTGTGGGCCTTGCTGTGGCTCATCATGATCGGCGTGACGGTCTTGATCGGGGTCGGTTTCGCACAGATTAGCCCCTGGCTTTCGGCCGTCGCCGTCGTGCCGATGGCAATCGTCATGATCCTGTGGACGACGCGCCTGCTGCTGGTCTTCCCGTCTATTGCCCTGGATCAAGGGATGCGGTGGGGCATGGCGTGGCGCATGACCAAGGGCAATGGCTGGCGGTTGTTCACCGCGTTCGGTCTTGCGACCCTGCTGGTCTTCGCGGTTTCTTTGGTGCCGAGCGTGATCGTTGCCTTACTGGCGTTTGCCGTGGGCTTTGCCGACACCGCCGCGTTTAGCGTGATCGATCTGGTCGGTGCGATTGTCCAACAAATCACCGGCGTCTTTTCCGCCATGGTCCTGCTCGGCTCCTTGGCCGAGGCTTACCGTCAGCTTAACGGTCCGGGCATTGCCGTGTCTGAACAGGTCTTGTCGGTGTTCGACGACTAGGACCCAAGCGGTCCGAAAACCGCCCCATTGGTCACCTAGAAAGCACGATCCGGAGACACGTTGATGGCTGATCGCACCGGGCGTTTCAATCACCGACCAAGTTTTGCGGGATGGACGCCTTGGTCCAGCTGACACCTGATCCACCGGTCAACCGACACGCGGAGACCACCGTCTCACCGGGTGACGGCGTCTTGCGAATGGGCCGCATTCTTGGTGCGGGACTGCGGCCGATCTTCGCGGACCTGCGTGGCGCGGTGCGCGCTTGCCTTCTTCCGGCGCTGCTGGTTCTGCTCGCCCAGGGCGTCTTTATCGAAGTCGCGCGTCAGTCGACAGACCGTGGCGGCGAGCGATGGGGGTTCTTCGAGGCGCTCTACGTGGTTATCTCGCTCATGTTCGAGAACCTCCACAGTTTCGACGTGGGTATCGTCGCGCTGATGATCGCCATCGCGTTTGCTTACGTGATGCTGGCGCACCGATGGCTGTCCCGCGTCCTGCCTGATGGAACCGCGTCGCAGGAAGGCCGCCGAGCGCCGGGCGGACGTTTCCCACGCATGCTGCTGATCACGGTGATCTGCTGCGCAATGGCCATCGCGGGTCTTGTCGGTTCGGTCTATCTGGCCTTCGTCGTTGCCATGGAGGGTGATATCGCGGCCGGGATCCTGGTGTTCTTCCTGGTGCTGATCTTCGCCATTGCGTTGGTGATGGATATCGCGCTTGTGCTGCCGATGATCGCCGTGACCGGGACCATGGGATGGATCAGGCTGCGCAAGCTGGCCGGTCGAAGGACCGGCAGGCTCGCCTTGGCGTTGACCGCAGCTTTTGTGTTCTCCCTGGTGCCCCTGGTTCTGGCGGGGCTGCCGGCATCGCTCATCGGGCACCTGCTTGAAGCCGTGGACGGTCCAACACCGGGCCTTGCCACCCAGGCGTCGATGGCGGTCTACGGCATCGCCGGCGTGATCGGCTGCATGATGTTGATGGGCTCGCTGGCCGAGGCCTATCGCCAGCTCGGCGGGCCGGGCCTTGGCGTGCCTGAATCCGTTCTCGCCGTCTTTGACGACGCTTGAAGCGTCACGACGCGACACGCGGTCAACCTGGTGACGGCACAACGTATCGCGCATCGTTGGAAGTCATGGCTATACTGCCGCGGCGATCGGAGGGGGAAGCATGCAGAAACTGCAAATTGGTCAGGCGATCGGTGCCGGCATCAAACAGTTCTTCGGGCAGTTTGGCAGTGCCTTGAAGATCGGTTGGGTGCCGCTTGCCATTCTGGTCATCGCGCACGGCATCTTCATGGCTGTGGTGCTGCCGGACTTGGAAGCGCTCATACCGCGGGAAGGTGCGGTCGACGGCCAGAGTGAGGCTCTCACAGAGTCCGAAGTGCAGCAGCTTGGCGTCGAGTTCTTGGCGCGCTTCGGCTGGCTGGGTGTCATCGCGGGGCTGGTGACAATTCTCGCCTATGTCATGGTCACGACCGGATGGCTACGCTTTCTGCTGTGTGGTGACGACCTGGGCGGGCGGGCCGGCATGTTCCAGTTCTCCGGGCGTGAGTTTAAGATGCTGGGGACGGCCATTTTGCTGATGCTGGTGTTCGGCATTGTCGGCACCGTCGTCATTTCGCTGTTCGCCGGTCTTGTGTTTGTGATCGGCGGTTTCGTCAACGTCCTCATCCTCGTCGTCTACGGCGCCTTGATGCTGGCGTTCGTGCGCATGGCGCTGTTGTTTCCGATGGTCGCGCTGGACCAGGGCGCGAATTGGGGCGCGGCCTGGCGCCTGGGAAAGGGCAACAGCTGGCGCCTTTTCTGGACGTACGTCGTCATTTCGATCTTCGTCGGCTTGCTGTCGTTTGTCGCCTTCATCCCGGTCGGCCTCGTTACGGGCCTGGTCGGCGCCCTGGCGCCCGACAGCATCTCGTTCAGCCTCGTCCTGCCGCTTCTGGCCTATGATGCCATCTATATCGGCGGTTTCATGATCACGCTGGGATCGCTTGCCGACTGCTACAGGCAACTGAACGGGCCCGGCGCAGGCGTGTCGGACCGCGAGCTCGCCGTCTTCGACGACGCGTGATGCGCCCCTCGGCTTACATTCGGCCTACATGAAGATCAGGACGGCGAAGGTCGCGAACAGAACCATGTGGATCATGCCCATCAGGACATTGGTTTCGCCGCGCCGGTAAGAGACGATACCGACCAGGAGCGTCAGACCCAGCAGGATCATCTGCACCGGCGTCAGCGCCAGGTTGACCGGATGGCCGGTCGCGAGACCAATGATCAGCACGGTCGGAATGGTGAGACCCATGGTCGACAGCGCCGAGCCCAGGCCGATGTTGACGACCCGCTGCGCCTCGTTGTTGAGGCCGGCGCGCAGCGACGTCAGTGCTTCCGGCGTCAAGATCAAGACCGCGACGACCAGGGCGCCGAGCGCCTGGGGCGCGTCCAGGTCCTTGACCGCCCGGTCGGTGACGATCGCCATGCTCTTCGACAGAAAGGCCAGCAGGCACAGCACAACGATCAAGACGATGATGTGAAAGAGCGCGCTTTCGCCCTTGGCGTGAGCCTCTTCATCGGTGACTTCCTTGGCCGCCTTGGTCGGCTCGAAGACGAAGAAGTAGCGGTGCTCCTTGGTCTGAATGCGCAGGAAGACCGCGTAGAGCGCACCGCACGCCAGGATCAGGAAAAGCTCATAGGTGTCGACATAGGTGGGTTCGATGGCGGCCGGCATGAAAAGGCCGAGGCCGACAAAACACAGGATGACGGAGAAATAGGTCTCCGAGCTCTTGAGGTTATAGCGCTGCTCGCCGTGCTTCAGGCCGCCGACCAGGATCGGCAATCCGATCATGACGTTCATCATCAGGATCAGCAGCGTAAACAGCGTGTCGCGCGCGAAAGTCGGGTTGTTCTCCTCGTGCAGCATGACGACGGCGATCATGATGACTTCGATGATCACGACCGACAGCGTCAGGATCAGCGTGCCATAGGGTTCGCCGTACTTGTGGGCCAGATACTCGGCATGGGCGACGACGCTGGAGGCGGCCCACAGGATGATGATGAAAAGCCACGCAAACAGCCCAAAACCCGCCCAGGGACCGGGGAAGCTGTCGACCAGGGTCTCGTCGATGGTGAAGCCCGCGCCCATCATGTAGGCAATCACAACCGAGACCAGCGCCGCCCACAGCGGGTATTCCTTCGCGAGCCGTTTCACCCAAGCCATAAACTGTCCCCTGAAACACCACCGGTTGTCTGCACGCCGCCTTATAGCCGCTCGCTTGGCGGTTGGCGACGGTCGCCATCCACAGCCCGTCGCACCGGCCAGGAGCATGTGATAAGGATCGGCGGTCGTCTGAGAGAGTGTACATGTCAAAGATCCTGCCGGTTCCCATCGCGCGCTATGCGCTGAGTTCGGTCATCAACGGGTTCGACACGGTCCTTCGTCTTGGCTGGCTGCCGGCCCTGATTAGCTCGATCGCCGCGATGATCCTGGAATCGAGCATCTTTGTCGCGTCGCCCGACACCGGCGAACTGCAGGTAGGGTTCGGGCCGCTGCTCGTGTTCATCGTTATCGCGGCGCTCACACAGACAATGTTCGCGGTCGCGTGGCATCGGCATGTCGGTCTGGGGGAGAGTTTCGCCGGGCGGCGCTACTACTTTCGCCTGGGACGCCGTGAACTCGTCTATGCCCTCATCGCCTTCATCATTCTGTCGGTCCTGTCGCTGGGCATGGGCGGGCTCTTCACGGTCTACAGCCTGATTGCCCAAGGCGGCGGTTTTGGCGGCATCGTCATTCTTCTCGTGCCGGTGGTCGCGATCGCAGTGATTGCCCGGCTTTGCCTGTTGCTGCCGATGGTGGCGTTCGACGAGGCCGCGGACCCCACCCGAAGCTGGCAAGGGGTCAGCGACAACACCGTACGCGTCGTCGCGGTGCTGGTGCTTATTGGCATCCCGGTTGTCGTGATCGAGTTGCTGTTGATCTCGGTCTTCGGCTCCGTGGCCGCCTCCGGCACCGCCGCATTGGGTGCGCCAGGACTGGCGATCGACCTTATCGCTCGCTTCGTCTCCAGCCTGGTGTTTCTGGCGCTCCTGGCCGTCATCGCCGGCGCTGTCACGCTGCTCTACATGGTGCTGATCGGCGACGAGGTCACGCAGTCGAACCTTCCGGCGCCGCCCGAGACCTTCGTCGAATAGAGATCGCCGGCATTGCTTGGACACCGCCGGCCCGCCAGCTGAACGCGAGCGAGCCATTTCCGATTGCTTGGCAAGCCCATTTGGTTGCATGGTCCGCCATCACGTCAGCGGCGGTGACGGCCGGCGCGCGGGGGAGGGGCAGCCTTGAAGATCACGGACCTCAAGACCTTTGTCGTCGGCAACCCGCCGCCTCATTTCGGCGGCCGTTACTTCGTCTTCCTGAAGCTCACCACCGACAGCGGTATCGAGGGCATCGGCGAGGTCTACGCCGCCACCTTCGGTCCCCATACGATCGCGCGCATGGTCGAGGATGTCTTTGCGCGGCACGTCCAGGGCATGGATCCGTTCCGTATCGAAACCCTTTGGCGCAACGTCTATAGCCGCGGTTTCTCCCAGCGGCCGGACATCTCGCTGATGGGCGTCTTGTCGGCGCTCGAGACGGCGTGCTGGGACATCGTCGGCAAGGAAGTGAACAAGCCGATCTACGAACTTCTGGGCGGGCGGGTGCACGACCGCCTGCGCTCCTACACCTATCTCTATCCCAAACCCGGTGATAAGACCGACGTCTACGAGGACCCGGATCTGGCCGCCGAACGAGCGGTCGAATACGCCGATCAGGGTTTCGCGGCGGTCAAATTCGATCCGGCCGGCCGGTTCTCCAGCTTCGATCCGCGCCAGCCGTCGCTGGAGCGCATGGAGCTCTCTGAGTTGTTCGTCAAGAGGCTGCGCGAGGCGCTGGGCACGCGCGCCGACCTCCTGTTCGGCACCCACGGCCAGTTCACCACATCCGGCGCCATTCGCTTGGCGCGCAAGATCGAACCCTATG
>JBCCIS010000060.1 GCA_039028155.1 Pseudomonadota bacterium | reverse complement strand
CCATGCCTCGTAGTTGCAGGTAAAATGGGTCAGGTACATTGGCATGTCTCGGCACCTCTCATTGATTGTCACTAGAGTTGTGGCTGATGAACGCGTCCAGAGCATAACGTGCGTGGGCACCGGCGAGTAGCGCCAATCTGTGATTCACAGCAGCATCAAAACCGCATGCTTCCGCAGGAGATGCTGGCATAGCCTATGCTTGCAGAGAATTACGCAGGTCTCCCCGCGACCAACGAACGAAGCTTCTGAGCAATGTCCGCTCTTGGCACAAATCGTCAGCATGGGGACTATCGCTCAATGGACGAAATTAGCGGCCGTTCTTGGTCACCTCGTCCGCATTGCTGACCTAAGCGGTCGGTTGGTCGCCTTCGGAGGTTCCGCCGAAAGCGGTCATCGGCGCTCGCTCGTTTATGAGTACGCGCCCTAGATCAACCGGCGGCGCAGCCAGCCCGAGAAGATGTCCATCGCGAAGACGACGATGACTGTCAGCGTGATGATGTAGAGCGTGTTTTCCCAGTCGCGCCCGGTTCGCAGTGTCTCGACAAGTTTCAGGCCGATGCCGCCAGCACCCAGCGCGCCGATGACCGTCGCCGAACGCGTGTTCGATTCCAGGTAGTAGAGCGACTGAGATATGAAGACCGGCAGGATCTGCGGGATGACGCCGAAACGGTAGCGTTGTACCGGCCGTGCGCCAGTCGATTGCACGCCTTCAACCTGCTTGTTGTCGATGTTCTCGATCGCTTCGGAAAAGAGTTTGCCGAGCGTGCCGGTGTCGGTGAAGAAGATTGCCATGATGCCTGAAAGCGGACCCAGGCCGAACGCTCGGATGAAGACCAGCGACCAGATCAGGCTATCAATGCCGCGCAGGAAATCGAACAGGCGCCTGAGCGCGAAGCGGCCGATGGCGAACGGGTTGAAGTTCTTGGCCGCCAGGAAGGCGAGCGGCAGGCCGAACATCGCGGCAAGTGCGGTGCCCAAGAAGGCCATGATGACGGTCTCAATCAGCGCGATGAAGACGTCGCCATGCTGCCATTCGGAGTTGTTCCAGAACTCGTTGGCGATGTAGGCGACGTTCGGCCGCTCGGGATCGATGCGCGGTTCGTGCAGCGCCATGTTCCACAACTGCGCCCCCGATATGCCGTGAAGTGGCGATGAGAATTCGAACCAGAAGTTCTCCCAGCCGACGAAGTAACGGTGCACCTCGACACTGTTGCGCAGCACCTGGACGCGCTTGAACAGTTCCGGCCGCGCCTCGAACTTCTTCTCCGAGACCCGCGCCCACTCGGGGATCGGGCCCTCGACCGTGACGCCTTCGCCATTGGATTCCGCCACGATGGGCGGCCAGTCGGGGCTGAAGAACGTGGTGGTGCGTCCGGACACGGTGATGCGGTAGCCATCGCCCAGGTCGATATCCAGGTCGTCGTTAGCGTCGAGAGTGACCCACTCGGGTGGTCCGTCGAAGCGGGTATTGCGTTGACCTTCGATGCTGAACTCGGTCTCGCCGTCGACGAAGTCGCGCTCGACGTGGACTTTGTAGGCGTAGGAATCGGTCGCCAGGATGACGCCGCGCTCCAGCCGCGACTCGCCGAGCAGGGCGCCGACGTCGAACTCGATGTAGGCATAGGTCAGGTAACCGAAGATCAGAACCAGGATGGCGATCGGCCAGATGGCCTGGCGCCGCGACGCGCTCATCACCTTGGCATAGGTGCCGTCAATCCGGCTGGCGTCGGCGGTCGCGACCACGGGTCTCTAAGCCGCCGTCCGCAGGAAGGAGTGGCCGACCAGGCGATGACGCAGATAGGACGAGATCTGGTCGATCGTCATGATGGTCAAGAACAGCAGGACGAAGAGTGCCGAGGTTTCCGCACCCTGACTCCAACTGATCGCCTTTCTAAGTTCCTGACCGATACCGCCGGCGCCGACAAAACCCAGAATGGCGGAGGCGCGGATATTGATCTCGAAACGCAGGAGCGCATAGCTGACATAGTTCGGCATCACCTGGGGCAGCACGCCGAAGCGCATGCGCTGGAACCATGTGGCGCCCGATGCAGTGAGGCCGTCGAGCGGCCCGTGGTCGATGTTCTCGTTGACCTCGGAGAACAGCTTGCCCAGCGCGCCCGAGGTGTGGAACGCAATCGCGATCATCGCCGGCACCGGACTTGCGCCCAGAACAAAGATCAGGAACAGCGCGATAATCAGTTCCGGGAACGCGCGGGTGATATCCATCATGCGCCGCGCGACGGGAACAAGAATGGGCAAGGGGCTGAGGTTTTTTGACGCGATGAACGCCAGGATGACGGCGAAACAGGTGCCGAAGAGCGTCGCGACCGCCGCCATGTTGATGGTGTCGATCAAGGACGGCAGGTTCTTGCCGAGCAAGCCGAACCAGGCGCTGCCGGCCTCGAAACTCTCTTCGACGACGGCGGTGGGGTAGTCGAAGAACTGGCCGAGTCCATTGATAAAGCTGCCGGAGTTCATGTCCTCAGCAACGATGAAACTGCTGATGAACAGCACCACAAAAATGGTGGCGAAGAGACCGCCATACATCCGGCGCCTGCGTTCCAGGTGCGCGATATGGCTCGTCAGCTGGTCGACTGTGGTGGTGGTCATGGCAGCGCTCGGTGGGTCGAAGCCAAGAAGAAAGCCGGACGAAAAATCGCCCGGCTTTCTTGTTGCGTGACGGTTATCCGCCGATCTTCTTTTCGCGCGCCGCCACGATGCTCTCATAGAAGCTGTGGTCGGTCGGAATAATGTCCTGGATCTCGCCACCCATCACGCCATAGGCGCATTCGGGATCTGTCTCGGGCAGGTCGGCCATCAGCTTGGTCACCTTGTCCTTGATGTGCTGGGGCAACTCCGTGCGGACGACGACCGGACCGTTGGGAATTTCCTTCGAGCGCCAGATCTCGGTCATTTCGGTCATGTCGACGAGGCCGGAATCGACGGCCTTTCGGAACGCGCCGTTGTTATAGCCTTGCTCCCAGTCGCCCTGTCCGTCGGCCCAGGATACCCCGGCGTCATAGTCGCCGTTGAAGACGCCGATGATCGTTTGCTCGTGACCGCCGGAAAACGCGATCTGGTCGAAGTATTCACCGTCCTCCATGGAGTATCCGGACTGCGGAATTTCGATTGACGGGATCAGATAGCCGGAGGTCGAGTTCGGATCGCCGAACGCGAACACCTTGCCTTCCATCTCTTCCAGCGAATCGATGTTGGAGTCGATGCGTGCGAAGCCGATTGAATAGTAACCCGTGGTGCCGTCCGGATTGACCGGCACCAGCACCGGCGTGACGGAGTCGGGATCTTCCAAATACGCCTTGGCGTAGCCGGACGCGCCGAGCCAGGCGAGGTCGAGGTTTCCGCCGATCAGGCCTTCGATGACGCCGTCATAGTCGGCCGGCGCGAAGAGTTCAGTGGGTACGCCGAGCTCTTCCTCGACGGCGATGCGCAGACACTCGTTGCTGCGCAGGCGGTCATTCTGATTCTCACCGCCCAAAATGCCGATGCGGAACTCAGTGATGTCTTGCGCGAATGCCGGTGTAACAACGGTAGCGGCGAGCGCTGCGGCCGCAATCGTGTGCAGGAACTTCATGATAGTCTCCTTGGTCTTGGTGGAAGAGGTTTTTGTTGGTCCTGCTAAACCGCAATGGCCGCAGGCTCCTCGTGGTCAACTGGTCCCGGCCGTGCCGCTCTTGCCGGGGGCAGGGACGTCGATGTCGTGGCTTCGTCGAATTCCTTGCCGGCGCCATAGATCTCACGCGCGGCTTCGACGGTCAGTTCGTCGGCGGTTCCGTCAAAGACGATCCGGCCAGCACTCATGCCGATAATGCGGTTGCAGTAGGTGCGCGCGGTATCCAGCGTATGCAGGTTACAGACGACGGTAATGCCTTCCTCCCGATTGATCCGGCGCAGGGCTTCCATGACGTGCTTGGCATTAAGCGGATCGAGCGAGGCTATGGGTTCGTCGGCCAGGATGATCTCCGGGTCCTGAACCAGCGCGCGGGCAATGGCGACCCGCTGCTGTTGGCCGCCGGAAAGTGTGCCGGCTTTCTGCAGAGCGGTATCGACGATGCCGAGGCGCTCCAGCGCGAGCAGCGCCAGCCGGCGGTCATCGTCGGAGAACAGGGAAAAGACGGTCCTGACGGTGCCGAGCTTGCTGATGCGGCCCAGCATGACGTTGGTCAGGACATCCAGGCGCGGTACCAGATTGAACTGTTGGAAAATCATCGCGCAACGAGTCCGCCACGCCAGAAGGTTGGCGCCACGCAGCGCGGTGATGTCGATGTCGCGGAACGTGATACGGCCCTCGGTCGGGTCGGCCAGGCGATTGGTTAGTCTGAGAAGCGTCGACTTGCCGGCGCCAGAGCGGCCGATGATGCCAAGCATCTGGCCTTCCGGTACCTGCAGCGTTACATCGTTGACGGCCTTGACGTTGCCGAACGCTTTGGTGATCGACGTATAGGTAAGGGCCGACATCACGTCGTCGGCAGCCCGACCGTTGCCACTTGAACCCATAAACTCCCCCTGTCACGTTATGTCGGCTGCCCGGTCGCTTCCCGCGTTTCGATCAGCTGCCGCGTCCGTGTCAGGGGCCAGCTATAGTTGAGGGCCGTGACGGTTTGTTAAGAGCTTCATGACAGAGATGTGCACGATTTGATTCGATCCACCGGCGGACAAGCGCGGTCGATCGGGTCTCGATAACGCCATTCTAATTCTATGAAATGACTACGTTCTTAGTAGACTTGGCGTCCGCCGGTCCAGACCGTGATGGCGGCGGGAAGGTCATCGACGACGCGCACACGGACCAAATCCGCGCGCTGACCAGGCGCGATTTCGCCACGGTCGTCCAGGCCGACCACGCGGGCTGGTTTGGACGACGCAAGAGCAACGGCGGCGGGCAGGTCGTAGCCAAAATCGGAACCGGTCAACCGGAATACGCCGGCCAGCATGCTCGACATGATGTAGTCGGACATCAGGGCGTCCAGCAGACCAAGCCGCGCCAGTTCGCCGGTCGCGACGTTGCCGAAATGGGAGCCGCCGCGAACCAGGTTCGGGCCGCCCATCAGAACCGCCATGCCGTTTTCGTGGGCGGTGCGTGCCGCGATCTCGGTGGTCGGGAACTCGGCGATCTCGATGCCCAGTTCCAATGCTTCGGTGACATGCTCGGTCGTCTCGTCATCGTGACTCGCGACAACGCGGCCATGGTCGTGCGCCATGGACGAGACCGACTTGCGCATCCCCGGCGCGACGGTCTTGGAGCGTTCCATCATCTCTTCGATCTCACGGTCGGCCGCTTCTTCGCTCATGCCTCGCGTGCCGATCAGCCAGGAATTGCGGTAGTAGTCGATTTCCTTCATCTGACGGTGTCCCGGCGCATGATCCATGACCGAGATCAGACGTACCAGCGGGTCGGCAATGCGCGGCTCTAGCAGGTTGGCGACTTCGGGATCGGTCACCTCGCAGCGCAGATGCACCATGTGATCGGCTCGCAACAGGCCGTGCCGGCGCGCCTCGGCCAGGCCCATCATCATCTGGGTCAGGCTTTCGTTCTGCGCCGGGCGGGTCACGCTGTCGCCCACGCACAAGGCGTCAAACACGGTCGTGATGCCGGCAGCGATCACCGTCGCGTCGTGGGAAACCGCCGCGCTGATCGGGTTCCATTTGACGCCCTTGCGCGGTTCCAAGTGCCCTTCCAGGCTGTCGGTATGGAGGTCGACCAGGCCTGGAATCAGAAAATCGCCTTCCAGATCGATCGCGGCGCCGTTGGCGCGCTTGTTGTCGACCGAGGCGATCATGCCTTTACGGACCTCAACTGTGCCCGACACAATTTGGTCGGGCAGCACTATCCTTGCGTTTGTTAAGACGACATCGTGACTCATGCTGCCGGCCGGTGTTCACGTAAATCAAAGACTCGGTCCGCAACACTCTCACGAACGTGGCGATCATGAAAGATGCCGACGATCGCGGCGCCGCGATCACGGGCTTCGCGAATCAGGCCGAGCACCGCGTCGCGGTTATCGGCATCCAGTGACGCGGTCGGCTCGTCCAGGAGCAGGATCGGATAGTCAATCGCAAATCCCCGGGCAATGTTGATGCGTTGCTGCTCGCCGCCGGAAAATGTCGCGGGCGCCAGATCGTGCAGCTCTTCGGGAATGTTGAGTCGGTCGAGCAGGCCGCGTGCGCGCGCTTGCGCCTGTTCCGGCGCTTCGCCAAGGGAACGCGCTGGTTCGGCGACGATTTCCAGGCTCGACACGCGGGGAATGGCGCGCAGGAACTGGCTGACATAACCCACGGTCTCACGCCGAATCTCCAGGATCTCGCGCGGCTCCGCCGTGACCAGATCGACCATGGCGTCGCGGTGGCGCACCATGACCTTGCCGCCGTCGGGCAGGTAGTTGCCGTAGAGGGAGCGCAGCAGCGTGGACTTGCCGGCGCCAGAGGGGCCGTGCAGCGCAACGCACTCGCCTGCTTTGATGTCGAAAGCCAGGTCGTTCAGCACCGGAATGTGGGTGCCGGCCTGAAGGTGAAGGACAAATGTCTTCGAGAGATCCTCTACACGGATCATGGTCGTCATGGGCTGTCTCCTTTATGCCTGCAGCACCGATGAAACGAGCAACTGGGTATAGGGGTGATGGGGATCGTCGAGTACCTGGTCGGTCAAGCCGTGCTCGACAGCTTCGCCATCCTTCATGACCATCAGACGATCGGCGAGCAGCCGCGCGACCGCCAGGTCATGGGTCACGATGACAGCCGACACCCCGGTGTCGCGCACCAGCCCGCGCAACAGGTCAAGCAGACGCGCCTGGACCGAGACGTCGAGGCCGCCGGTCGGCTCGTCCATGAAGACCAGGCGCGGTTTGACCACCAGTGTCTTGGCGATCTGCAGCCGCTGCTGCATGCCGCCGGAAAAGGTCGCGGGCACGTCGTCGATCCGCTGGGTATCGATCTCGACGCGATCGAGCCAGTCGGTCGCGGCGTCGCGGATGCCACCATAGTGGCGCGCGCCGTTCATCATCAGTCGTTCGCCGACATTGCCGCCGGCGCTGATCGACATGCGCAGCGCATCGCGTGGGTTCTGGGTGACAAAACCCCAGTCCGTGCGCATCAACATGCGCCGCTCTGGCTCCGAGAGCGTGTAGACGTCGGCCAAACCCCGATCGCGCAGGTCGTAGCGGACATGACCCGCGGTTGGCGGCAGCCGGCCAGCCAGGCAATTGAGCAGCGTCGTCTTGCCGGAGCCTGACTCGCCGACGACCCCCAGCACTTCGCCGGGATAGAGGTGAAAGCTGACGTCCTTGCATGCGGTGATCCGGCCAAAGTAATGACTGAGACGTTCGACGGTTAAGAGTGGCGCGCTGTCTGATGTGCCGTTCATAGCGCGGCCTCCGGCGCCCGGTCTGCGTAGGGACCGACATGGCCTTCCTCTCGGCGGCGCCGGCAATAGTCGCTGTCGGAGCAAACGAACATGCGCCCGCCTTTGTCGTCCAGGATGACTTCATCCAGGAAGCTGTGCTTTGCGCCGCACAGGCCACACACATCGTCCCAGCGCTGCACCTGGAACTGGTGATCCTCGAAATCGAGACTCTTGACGTCGGTATAGGGCGGGATCGCGTAGAGCCGTTTCTCCCGACCCGCGCCGAACAGCTGGAGCGCCGGCATACGTTGCATCTTCGGGTTATCGAACTTCGGGATGGGCGAGGGCGCCATCAGATAGCGGCCATCAACCATGACCGGATAGTCGTAGCTGATCGCGATCTCACCCCAACGCGCGACTTCTTCATAGAGCCTGACATGCATCACGCCGTATTCCGACCATGCATGCATCTTCCGGCATTCGGTCTCGCGTGGCTCGAGCGGCCGCAAAGGTTCGGGGATCGGCACCTGGTAGACAATGATCTGATCGTCTCTCAGCGTCATCTCCGGTATTCGGTGGCGGGTCTGGATGATACTTGCCTTGTCGGTCTCTTCCGTCGTCTCGATCCCGGCGACGCGGGCAAAGAAGCGGCGGATGCTGACGGCGTTCGTCGTGTCATCAGCACCCTGATCGATAACCTTTAACGTATCGTCAGGGCCGACGATGCTGGCGGTTACCTGAATGCCGCCGGTGCCCCAGCCATAGGGAAGGGGCATTTCGCGGCTGCCGAACGGCACCTGATAGCCGGGAATGGCGACGGCTTTCAGGAGGCCGCGGCGAATCATCCGTTTTGTCTGTTCGTCCAAGTAACCGAAGTTATAGGCGCCATCGGTGACGGGCGCGGGACTGACGTGGTTCATTCCGCGGCCTCCTGCTCCTGGTTGTTCACTGGCGCCGCGTTGGCCTCAGCGCGTTCGCGGCGCAACCGGCGCACCAACTCCAACTCCGACTGAAAGTCTACATAGTGGGGCAGCTTCAAGTGCTGAACGAAGCCGGAAGCCTCCACGTTGTCAGCGTGATACAGCACGAATTCCTGATTCTGCGCGGGGTAACCGATCTCCTCGCCCAGCTCTTCGGCGCGCAGCGCGCGATCAACCAGCGCCATCGCCATCGACTTTCGTTCCGCCTGGCCAAACGACAGGCCATAGCCGCGCGTGAACTGCGGCAGGTGTTCTTCATCGCCATGGAACTGGTTGACCAGCTCGCATTCGGTAACCGTGACCTCGCCGATGTCGATCGGGAAGTCGAGCTCGTCGGGCGTCAGTTCGACCGCCACCTCGCCCATGCGGATTTCGCCGGCGAACGGGTGGGTGCCGCCGAAGCCGCGCTGGGTCGAGTAGCCGAGCGCCAACAGAAAACCCTCATCGCCACGCGCCAGGTTCTGCAGACGCACATCGCGGTCGGCCGGAAATCGCATGGGCTCGCGCGTGATGTCGCCGACATCGCCGTTCTCAGCCCCGGCATCGATGGGTTCGAGCAGGCCCTCGTGACCCAGAATGTCGCTGACCCGCGGCATCGCTTCATCCCGGTGGTTGCAGGTGGCATAAGCCGTCGGCCGTTCCGCGTCGGTCTCCATCAGATCGAAGTCCAACAGGCGGTGGGTGTAATCATAGGTCGGTCCCAGAACCTGACCGCCGGGCAGGTCCTTGAACGTCGCGGAGATACGGCGGCGTACGTCCATGGCGCCCGTATCGATCGGTTGGGTCGCGGCGAAGCGCGGCAAGGTCGTGCGGTAGGCGCGCAGCAGAAAAATTGCTTCAACGAGGTCGCCCTGGGCTTGCTTGATCGCCAGGGCGGCGAGTTCGCGGTCATAGAGCGAACCTTCGGTCATCACCCGATCGACCGCGTGGCCAAGCTGGCTGGCGATTTGGTCGACGCTGACCTCCGGAATCTCGCGGTCACCCCGCCGTTCGTCGGCCAGCAGGTTGTGCGCGTTGCTGATGGCGGTCTCGCCGCCTTTGACGGCTACGTACATGCGGTGACCTCGGTCTTGGTGGTGCGGGGCAGACAGGTGACGGCATCCCGGTTGGTCAGGATGACGTCGACGCCGAGCGGGAAGAGTGCCCGGTTCATGGCCGTCCAGTCCCAGAACTTGGCGGGCAGGCCGACCGGCGCCACGGTCGCGCGTCCGTCAATGCCAGGGCCGCTCAGTCCGACGACCGGCCCCTCATCGAGTGAGGGCAGGTCGATCACGATCGTTGTCGAACTATCGGGATAGGTGTCGCTGCCGATCGCGAAACGATCCAGCGCCGGCATGGCGGCCGGTTCAGCGATGACGGCGAAGGCAGCGTCAGCCGGATCCTTGGCGATCGGGCAGCCGCAGTGAAAGCCAAGAAACGAAAGCACGTCGCTGCCGGCCGCGTGATTGTCCAGCCACAGCGGCGTTTCGTGATCGAACAAGGTCAGCGCGACCGCGGTCGCGGCGATCGAAAGAGGTGGCGGCGCATCAAGCTCGACAGTCAGCGGCACGATCGTGCCGGGGCGCGCCATCGCGTCCAGCAGGCCGCGGAACGCTCGCTGCGCATCAAAGACGGGGTCGGCGAAAGCGGGCCACGGTGCTTGTGTATCATTGCCGATCATGAACCGTCGCGCCCCGTCGCCATGGTGAAGAAGTCGACCCTGGTCGCTGCCGTCTTGTTGCGCGCTTCCCGTTTTCGTTCATCCTGGGCCCGTGCCAGAGGCCGAATGACCGATTTGTCGATCTCGTCGTGACGCCGGGGATCCTGCATCAAGGCGTCGAACAGCGCGGCCAGTTCGCAATGCCGGTGATCGCGTCCGCGGACATAGGCGACGCCCATGATCCCGTCGCCGACGTTGACCGCACATCGGGTCACCGTCATCTCGCCCAGGTTGAAAGGTTCGCCGGATCCACCGGCCCGGCCGCGGACCATGGTCATGCCGGTTTCGGGCCGGCGAATCCAATCGTGTTCCGGGGGTTCGTCCAACCTGTCCCAGGCAACCGAAAGCTCGCGGCTGTCGGCCTTGGCAAGGACGCTCATCCAGTATCGCCGATCGGCTTGCGCTTCGGTCATATCCGTTGTCATGGTCATTCTCGTGATGCCAAATTCATCTAGACGTCTATATAACTCTATACCTTCCAGGACACAATCGATTACATGATTTTTCGGCGCAACCAGGCGCTTAGCTGCTCGACGATCAGGACCAGGATGAAGATGCTGAGGATAATGGTCGCGGCCTGTCCGTAGGCGAACATGTCCATGGCGACCTTGAGTTCGATGCCGATACCGCCGGCGCCGACCAGACCCAGCACCACCGACGACCGTGTCGCCTTTTCCAGGCTGAACAGGGAGGTGTTGACAAAAGACGGCATGGCGGCCGGCAAGACCGCGCAAAACACCGTGCTGCTGCGGTTGGCGCCAATACCGCGCAGTGCCTCTTGCGGGCCGTCGTCGACCTCCTCCATTGCCTCGGCGAAGAAGCGCCCGCAAAAACCGATGGTGTCGATCATGATCGCCAGGGTTCCGGCAAACGGGCCCAGGCCGACGGCGATAACGAAGAACAGCGCCCAGACCAGGTCGGGTACCGTCCTGAACAGCGAGATCAGGCTGCGCACGGCCAGATAGACGACCTTGTTCGGCGTCTGGCGGCGTGAGGCAAGGATGGCGAGGGGCACGCTCAGCGCGACGCCCAGAACCGTACCGACGACTGCCATCTGAAATGTTTCCAGGAGCGACCAGCCGATCGATCCGATGCGCGAAAGATCCGGCGGCATCATGCTCATGAACATGCGGACCATGCCGGGAACGCCGTCGACCAGCTCGCTCATGGATAGACCGACATCGTCCATCGAAACCAAGACGAACGCGGCAACCAGGACGATCAGAACGAAGGCTATCGGATTGGGACGGCCAAACCGGCTGGGCATCGCCTGCTGGGTGCGCGGCGCCTCGCTCATGCCGTCAGCCATAGATCTCTTCCAGGTCTTGGGCGCGCTGGCCCTGGGCCGGACAGTCCAGTTCGACCTTGCCACGGCGCAGGCCGACAATTCTGTCCGCATAATCGACGGCATGACGCAGGTTATGGGTGGTGAAGACGAGGGTCAGACCCTGGCTTCGCATCAGCTCCGTCAAAAGCGCCATAACCTCTTCGCCGGCGATTGGGTCCAGACTTGCCACCGGTTCGTCGGCCATGACCAGTTCAGGGCGCTGCATCAACATGCGTGCGATCGCGACGCGTTGGGACTGACCGCCGGAGAGCTGATCGGCGCGCTGCAGGGCAACGTGTTGCAAACCAACTCGGTCCAGGCAGGCAAAGGCCTCGCGACGCCTGTCGGCCGGCGCCAAGGCCTGATGCCAACAGCGTAAACCACCGCCGCGCCCCAGCGACCCGTGCAGCACATTGGTCAATGACGTCAGGCGCGGCACCAGATTGTGGCGTTGAAACACGAAGCCAACCAGGCTTCGGATGCGTTTGAGGTCGCGCGCCCGCGCGCGCGTTGTGTCATGGGACAGAAGATTGACCCTGCCGCCATCCGGCTCGATCAGCCGTAGGCAGCAGCGCAGCAAGGTTGACTTGCCGGCGCCATTCGCGCCGATGATGGCGAGTGCCTGGCCGCGCGGCACCTGAAGGTCAAGCCCGTCCAGGATCGTGTCGCCGGCGCCAAAGCGTTTGCTGAGGCCCTCTATGACCAGATCGCTGGAAACAACAGGGGTGGACCCGGCCGGGTCGACCGGGTCCACCGTCGATGGTGTGTCCTCGTTGAGGGCAACAAGGGCCATCAGTTGCCCACGAAGTCCGCGTATTCTGGATAGCCGATTGTCGCGTAGGCGGCGCGGACGTAGTCGTAGTCGCCATCGTCGACCTCAGCGATGAACTTCATACCGGCGTATTTTTGATTGTCTTCGCCGGTCAGGATCGCGGCCACCAGGTCATCTGAGTTCTCGACAAACGCCGTGCGCATGGTTTCGATGGCGGCGGGATCGACATGAGCGCCGGCAACCAGCAGGTCGTTGGGCAGGTCGGGTCCGCGGCCGATAACCTTGAACGCGCCGGGCTCGAAGTCGGCCTCGCCAGCGCGGATGCCGAGGAACTTGCCGTAGTTCATGCCGACAGCCGCGATATCGCCGCGCTTGAGCGATTCCCAGGCGATGTTGCGGCTGGTGTGAACGACCTCGACGTCGTCGAGCATGATGCCGTAATCGGCGAGCACCTGCGCCGGGGCCAGGTGGTTGGACGTCGAGCCGACATCACCAAACGCCACCTTTTCACCTGTCAGATCGGCCGGGACGTTGTAGTCGCTATCGGCCATGACGATGATGCCGGAGAAGTAGTCGGGCCGTGAGAAGCCAACCACCGGCGTCGCGTTTGTGCGCTTGGTGATAACCACATACTCCGCCGGGCCGGTCAGAACGAAATCGACCTTTTCCGCGTTAAGCGCCTCGACGGCCGCGGTGCGGCTGTTGACCGGCAGGAACTCGATCTCATAGCCGGTCGCCTCGGCGAGCGTGTCGCGGAAGGCACCGAACTCCGTCTGGAGCATTTCAAGGCCGACGATATCTGTGACGGCCAAACGAATGGTGTCGGCTGCTTGAGCGGCGGTGGCGAATGACGCCAGCGCGGCCGCAGCGGCCAATCGGGTGATCCAACGTGTCATGGCGATGGTCTCCGTGCCAAAGAGGAAGGACGCGACCGGGAAGTCGCAAAAAATTTGTCTAGATGAATCTGGCGACAGAACGATGACACGGTTACAAAGGCTTTGTGACGTCACAACGAGTCAGCAAAGCCGTCGTTTCGTCATGGTGCTGTCACGAAATTCGTCTAGACGAAAGCCAAACCGGGGGATGATGAATGTTGGATCTACGTATCGATGGCGCTCGTCTGCTTCGTGAGACGGGCGAACCCGAGGTCGGCGCCCTTGGCGTGCGGGACGGTTGTCTTGTGGTCGACTGCGACGGCCACGACGCAAAACGCGCCGTTCGTGGCGACGGCTTTCTGCTGGCGCCGGGTATCATCGACATTCACGGCGATGCATTTGAGCGCCAGATCATGCCGCGGCCGGGCGTTCACTTCGACATGCGCCTGGCGCTCGCCGATACCGACCGCCAGCTCGTCGCGAACGGCATCACGACGGCTTTCCATGGCGTGACCTATTCGTGGGAACCCGGTCTTCGCGGCCGTGACAACTGTGTCGCGCTTCTAGATGCGCTGGAGTCCATGCAATCCCGCCTGGGCGCGGACAACCAGTTTCATCTGCGTTTTGAGACCTTCAATCTGGACGGCGCCGCCGACGTCACTGAATGGCTGGATGCGAATCGAGTCGGCATCCTGGCCTTCAACGACCACGCGCAGGAGATTGCCGCGCAGGTCGACGTACCCAAGAAGGTCGCCGATTACGCCCATCGCACCGGCCTGGATGTACCGGAGTTCACGGATCTGGTTGAGCGAGTCGTTGCGCGGGCCGATGAGGTGCCGGCGATGACCGCGAACTTGGCCGAGCATGCCCGTTCGCACGGTATCGCCATGTTATCGCACGATGATCCCGATCCTGAGACCCGCGCTTCATATCGCGCGTTGGGCTGCCTGGTTGCTGAGTTCCCGGAGACCGAGGATACCGCGCGTGCCGCGCGCCAAGCTGGCGATGATGTTGTCATGGGCGCGCCTAATGTGGTGCGTGGCGGCAGCCAACGCTCTGCCGTCGGCGCTGCTGATCTGGTGGTGCAGGGTCTCTGTGACGTCCTGGCTTCGGACTATTACTATCCCGCTCAGTTACAGGCCGCCTTCCGCCTGGTTCGCGAAGGTAGCCTGACGCTACCCGACGCGTGGGCCCTGATCGCCGCGAATGCCGCCCATGCGGCCGGTCTGACGGATCGTGGTGTGCTGGCTGACGGAAAGCGCGCCGATGTTGTGCTGGTCGACGATCGGGACATTACGCTGCCGCGCATTGCCGCGACCTATGTCGCGGGCGCCACCACCTTTCTTAGTGACGACGTGTTGCTTGCAGCGTAACGCGGCTCCGACCTAGGTCTTTGCGGCGCTCAGAAGATGTGCCGGCGAAGCAAACGAAACACGTCCGTCCGCGTCGGTAAACGGGGCTAGGTCCTTGCCTGCTTCGGCCTCCAGGAGCGCGTATTGTTCGTCATCGATCAGGTCAGCCAGGGTCCATCCCTTGATATCGGTGTGCACCCAAGCATCGATCGAGGTGAAATTGGCCGTGCCGGTCACGGTCTCCACTGACACCTCTGCGATGCCGGCCTTGTCGAACAGCTGACACACGTCCGCAGTTTCGCCTAGCGTAAAGGGTGCCCGCATGGCATCGGCGATGGACGTTCCAAAAAGCCGCTGAAGCAGTGCGGCGACCGCCCGATAGCCAGGCGAGCGCTCCAGGCTGTCCCAGACCGCGACGACGAGGCGGCCGCCGGGCCGCAACACACGGTGCATTTCCTTCAGCGACGCGACTTGGTCGTCAAAGAACATCAGACCGAATTGGCTGGCAACCGCGTCGAACGACCCGTCGTCAAACGGAAGGTCTTCGGCCATGCCCTCGCACCAGGTGATGTCTGGCGTCGTGCGTCTCGCGACGGCCAACATGTCGGCATTTCGGTCGAGCCCGGTGACAGAACCCTCCGGTCCGACTCGTGCCAGGGCCTCGCGGGCCAATACGCCAGTGCCGCAGGCAATGTCCAAAACATCGTCACCCGGTGAGAGGCGCGCGGTGTCGGCGATGCGTGGTGCCCATTCGCCGAACAACGCCGGGACGAAGAAAGTTTCGTAGATGTCGGCTGCGCTCGCCGTAACCTGGCCTTGATCTTGTGCTTCCATGGTCTCGCTGCCCCGTATGAAGAAGTGCCGTGTTACTGCCCTGTGACAGATAAGGCTAGTCCACAAAATGTAGCTAACGCATAGTGCTCAGGTCTCCCGACGGCGTGATGGGTGCATCATGAAAAGCTATGGTCAGTTTTGTCCGGTTGCCAAGGCGGCCGAACTGTTCTGTGAGCGATGGACACCTTTGATCGTCCGCGATCTTGCGGCCGGGGCGACGCGTTTTTCGGAGCTGAAGCGCGGCGTGCCCTTGATGTCGCCGACGCTCCTGTCGCGCCGCCTCAAGGACCTGGAGGCCGAAGGCGTTATCGAGCGGCGGCCGAAACAGCAGGGACGTGGCGCAACCTACCACCTGACTGAAGCGGGCATGGAGTTTGTACCCATGGTCGAGGCTCTTGGATTGTGGGGACGCCGCTGGTCCAGACGCCAGCTTGCCGATGGTGAGGTCGACCTCGGCCTCCTGATCTGGGCGCTGGAGCGGCGCGCCTGCACCGATGCCTTTGGGCACACACCCAGTGTCGTCAAGCTGGAGCTCAACGATCAGCTGGCGAGCAAGCGCCATTGGTGGTTCGTCAACAGGCCCGAGGGCTGCGAGCTGTGCCTTGAGGATCCAGGTTTCGACATCGACCTCTTTGTCACGTGCAGCCTTGCGGACATGATCTACGTGATGCGCGGCGACCTGCCGATCTCCCGGGCGGTCGAGGAGGACCGGCTAGAGCTGGTCGGCACCCAACGCGCACGGCGGTCCTTGCGAAAGTGGCTCAATCCGAACCCGCTGGCCTCGGTCAAGCCGATGCGCAACACCGACGCGTTGGTCTAGTCGCGCGTTCGGTCAAATTGATCACACCATGTGCTGACGATCGGGTCATTGGGCCTGGTTTGGCGGGCCTGTCGCACCGTGATGCGAAGCGCGGTGCGGCCAAGCCTGGTTTCCGGCCTGGCGTAGCGCTCAGGGTCCATGCCGTCGTCCATGGCCGCCCGCACCCGTGATTTCTCCGCACGATACGCTTCTGAGCCCCACGCTTTGATGAGGTCTTCGAACGCGTCGAACTTCTGGGCATCGAAGGGCGTCCCTCTGCCCAACGCAGTCATCAGCGGGTTGGCGGGGTAGAGGCTCAAACACGGCAGGTGACCGGCTGGTACGGGGATGTTGGCGGAATGGGTGCGACGGCTCTTGAGAAATCTCGGCAGCACGTGCGTGTGCGGCCCCTCCGGCGTCTTGTCGCGGCCGATGCCCTGATAGACCTCGATCCGGCCGAGTCGCGAGATGGCAATGCGGTGGGGATCAGCGGCGATGATGGTACCCATGGCGCCACTGTCGGGATCGAGGATGGACCGACCGGCGAACTGGCGAAGACGCGATAGCAGGTCCGGATCGCTGGTCCGGATGCAGAAGTCGACATTGCGTGCATCGAGACCGGTATCGAACAAGATGGCGTCACGGTCGGCCGCACGGATTGCCTGACGGTCCGGACCAAGCTCGGTCAATACCGTTCGTTGCCGTGACGTCGCCGTACGCCGGGGCAGGCAGAAGACGACGCCTTGCTGCCAGCGCTCGCGGCGTCGGCTGAGTGCTTCATAGGCGACCGGCACGATATCGTCGCAGAGGTCGATGCGCATGGCCCCGCGCCGCGTGCCGATCGTCAGGTTCTCGGCATCGTCGATACACAGGGTCTCATCGGTATCGCGGTGGAACTCAGCGATCGCCCCGAACGAGCCGATGCTGAAGCTGCTTGAGGGGTCGTGCAGATGGTCTTGCAGGTGACGTTCGATGGTGCACGTTTTCCGCGTCATTTGCGTCTTGCTCTGCCGCGCTCAGGCTGAGGGCACGTAGTCCATGACCTGGCGCTGGAAGAACGGCAGCGCGTCTTCAAAATCCGAGAGCGCGCCGATCTCATAGGCCGGCGACCCCATGCCGGCCTGGACGGCCTCGCACGCATAGATGTCTTCAAGCATGACGTTGTCGGTTTCCAGAGGATGCCGCTCCTTGTCGCTCGGCATGTGGAAGCTCAGCAATCCCTTGGCGCTGACCACACAGTCCGGCAGATCTTCGTCAGGAATCGTTTGGTTGGCGAACCGTTCAACGGCCGAAGGTTCAGCCAGCAGACGGATATCGATCAGCGATCGATCAGGCGCGACAGGCGTGACGTGGAAGGTCGACCACGACGTCGCCGTCTCGTAGAGCGCCAAGTTGGGGAACAGGACGTAGGCGCCGGCGCCATAGGCGCTGTCCACGCCGTCGATGACCGGCAGCATCTCGTCATCGTGTGTGACGCCAGGTTTGAGCGGACGGTGAAACATCCAGTGCCGGCCCGCCGGCCACCAATGCTGCTTCGTGAAATCCCCGTCACCCAGCGATTTCGGATGCAGGTAGAAAAAGTGATAACCGTCGATGAAGTTCTCGATGATGATCTTCCAGTTGGCGTCGCAGCGGTAACGCACGTCACTGACTTCGACGAGTCCCTCGATCGGATGTGGGCCGACGCGATCGCCGAATCCAGACAGCCACGAATGGAACGGTTCGGCACCAGAATCCGGGTGGACAAAGACCAAGTTACGCCAAACCGCAATGGCCGCGGGCTTGAGGCCGAGGCTTGCCTTGTCCAGTCCGGGAAACTGTTCCTTTTCCTGGGGTACCGCGATCAGCCGGCCGCCCAGATCATAGGTCCAGTTGTGATAGAAGCAGCGGATCGCCTTGCCGGCGTTGCCGCTCTCGTCGAGCAGGCGAGAACCGCGATGGCGACAGAGGTTGTGGAAGGCGCGCAGCGTCCCGTCGCGATCACGCAGCACGACCAGGGGATAGCGCCCGGCCATCAAGCAGCGATAGTCGCCGGCGTCCGGTAGATCGCTGGCAAAGCAGACGAAGTTCCAGACGTGGCCGAATAGATCCGCCTGCTCGGCGGCGAACCAGCCGGGGTCGGTATAGGCCTGGATGGGTAACTGTTGCTGAGGCCCCTTCGCCATCGTGATGCTCCATGCGTCGTCTTTGCATCCGGCGCTGCTATCCTGCCCCAAACGCCGGTAACACGCCAATGCGCGTCCGAAACGACGTAAATCCCCACAAAACGTTGGGATACGGATCGCTGGGGCATGGCGTATCGCGGCCAAGCGGTCTAGGATAACGCCAGTCCCAAAACTCCAGACACGCCACCGCGCCGATTCCGGCCGCGGCGACAGGTGACCATGACGACGGCTCAAACCGGCGTCGGTGGATCGAGCCGCACCCCGCGTCTCGATACCGAAACCGACGCCCGATATCGCACCGAGGTGTCCAATCTGGACGCCCGCGTTCTCATGCGCATCACGGCGATGGCGTTCCGTCATCCCTGGCGCATGGCGCTCGCGATGACGGCTACCGTCCTGGCCGGGCTTTTTATGCTGTTCGTGCCGCAGTATCTGGGCGAGGCGGTCGATCAGGCGAACAGCCTGCTCGCGGGAGCCGACGATACAAGCAGCCGGGATTTTGCCAAGGCCGCCTTGTTCCAGACGGCAATGCTGTTGCTCGGCGTCAGCATTTTGCGCGGCGTGTTCACGATGATTCAGAACTACCACGGTGAGGCGGTCGGCCAGCTGATCGGTTACGCCCTGCGTATGGCCTATTACCGCAAGCTTCAGGAACTCAGTCTTTCCTGGCACGACCGGGTGCACAGCGGCGATCTGATGACCCGCGGCATCCTGGATATCGAGGGCGTGCGGCTGTGGGTCGATACCGGCATCCTGCGCATGATCCTGCTGACCGTGCTGATTGCCGGCGGCGCGATCATTCTGATCCAGATCGACCTGGTATTGGCCCTGGTCGCGCTCAGTTTCGTGCCGGTGGTCGGCGTGCGCGCCTCGATCGCGCGTATCAAGCTCAGAAGCGCCTGGCTCCGTCTTCAGGACGAACTATCGATCCTGACCAAGGTCATGGAAGAGAACCTTGGTGGTATCCGTGTGGTGCGCGCCTTTGCCGCCCAGGCGTACGAACTCGCGCGTTTCGACGTCATCTCGAACAGCGCCATGGCGATCGCGCGCGAGCGGGTCCGCCTCTTCGTGCGCAACGCGACCCAGATGACATTCATCTACTTCATCGCCATGGGACTGGTGCTGTGGATCGGCGGCCAGAAGGCGATCGACGGCGAGATCACCATCGGCCAGTTCGCCGAGTTCCTGGCCTTCATGTCGATCCTGCAGATGCCGGTGCGCCAGATCGGCTGGATGATCAACTCGATCGCGCGCGCCTCGACCTGCGGCGGGCGCCTGTTCAATGTGCTGGATCTCGAACCTTCGATCGCCGACAAGCCCGGCGCGAAGGGCCTGGTGATCACCGACGGTGTCCTGAAGTTCGAGAACGTCGACTTCCAGTATCCGGCACTCGCTCGTGACGAACGCACCTTGACCGGCATCAACCTGGAAGCGCGCCCGGGCAAGACGATCGGCCTCGTCGGACCGCCGGGCAGCGGCAAGTCGACGATCGCGCACCTGATCGGGCGCTACTACGACGTCACAGGTGGGCGCATCACCATCGACGGCCAGGACATCCGTGACATCACGCTCAAGTCTCTGCGTGAAGCCGTCAATATCGTGCAGCAGGAACCCTTCCTGTTCACCGCCAGCCTGGACCACAACGTCGCCTATGGCGATCCGTGGGCCGGACGCAGCAGCATCGAACATTCGGCCGCCGCCGCGCAGCTGCACAACTATGTACGCCAACTGCCGACCGGCTACGGCACGTTGGTCGGCGAGCGCGGTGTGTCGCTATCCGGCGGACAGCGCCAGCGCTTGTCGATCGCGCGCGGCATTTTGCCGGACAGCAGCGTCCTTGTGTTTGACGATTCGACCGCGGCGGTCGACGCGGCGACCGAACAGCGCATCCGCGCTGCCATGAAGGACCTCGTCAGGGAGCGTGCGGTCATCATTATCGCGCACCGCTTGAGCTCGTTGATGCATGCCGACGAAATCCTGTTCCTCGATGCCGGCCGCATTGTCGAGCGCGGCAGTCATGACGAGCTGATGGCTCGGAACGGTCGCTACCGAGAACTCTATGATCTACAGGCCCAGCCAGCCGATGCCCGGCCGCTGCGTGAACGCGACGGGGAGGAGGGGGCATGAGCGTCGGCCGGGCCGCCTCGCAGCTGGACAAGGATCGCCCACGGTTCGCGGTTGTTGGCTCGCAGATCTCCTATGACGAGGAGCTCTTCGGCCGCGTCTTCGACCGCTGGGTGATCACGCGCCTGGCCGAGTTCGTGAAGCCCTATCGTCGAAGTGTCTATATCGGCATCGCCTGTGTTCTGGCCTTTACCCTGACCCAGCTTGCGATCCCGCTGATCATCCGCGCGGTCATCGATGACGTGCTCCTGGCCGACGAGGCGGCCCATATGCTGCACGTGGCGGTGGCTGTATTCGCCGGCTTCATCACGCTGAACTACATCGTCAACCATGTGCAGGAAGCGGTGGTCGGCAAGATCGCAGAGCACCTGCTGTTCGACTTGCGGCGCGCGATGTATGCGCATCTTCAAGTCGTTTCGCTATCCTTCATGGACCGTACGGAGGTCGGCCGCCTGATGTCGCGCCTGCAGGGCGATGTCTATGCGCTTCAGGAGTTTCTAGAGTCCTCGATCTTCGCCATCGGCGACATCGTCCTGTTGCTCGGCATCATCGTCGTGCTGCTCAGCCTCGATCTGCATCTGGGCGCGTTGACGCTTTCGGTCGTGCCGTTGCTGTTTCTGGTACGCGTCGTCTGGCTGCCCTATGCGCGGCGCGCGTTTCTGGCGGCGCGCGAGACCAGCAGCACCGTCAACGGCGCGCTCGCCGAAAACGTGCACGGCATTCGCGCGGTACAGGAATTAAGCCGCGAAGATGTCAACTTCGCGCTGTTCGACGAAAAGGCGACCGACAACCTGAAGAGCCACCTTAGGGCGTCGAAGTTCGCCAACGTGATGATCCCGATCGTCGACACTTTGACGGGTCTGGCCATGGTGGTGGTCGTGGTGATCGGCGGCGACATGGTGCTAGGCGCCGATCTGGATGTCGGCACCATGGTGGCTTTCCTGTTCTACGTGCAGCGATTCTTCGATCCGATCCGCTCGCTGACCATCCAGTACGGCATCATGCAGCGCGCCATGGCGGCGGGGCAGCGCCTGTTCGAGGTTCTGGATGTGCCCGTCGACGTCGATGACAAACCCGACGCGCTGGAACTTAAGGAAATCGACGGTTCCATCGAGTTCCGCGACGTGACCTTCGGTTATGTGAAGGATCAGCCGGTCTTGCGCGATATCTCGTTCCGGGTCGAGCCCGGCGAGACCGTGGCCCTTGTCGGTCCGACCGGTTCAGGCAAGACCAGCATCACGGCGCTCGTCCACCGCTTCTACGATGTCTGGCAGGGCGAGGTCGTGGTCGGCGGCCACGACGTGCGCGATGTCACGCAGGATTCGCTCGGCCGCCAGGTCGCCATGGTGTTGCAGGAACCTTTCCTGTTCTCCGGTTCGATCTTCGAGAACATTCGCTACGCCAAGGAAGAGGCGACCCGCGACGATGTGATCGCGGCAGCCAAGGCGGTCGGCGCCCACGACTTCATCATGCGGCTCGACGATGGCTACGACACGCAGTTAGAGCAGCACGGCGTCAACCTGTCGCTGGGCCAACGCCAGTTGCTCAGCTTCGCTCGCGCGCTTGTCGCCGATGCCCGCATCCTGGTGTTGGACGAAGCGACCGCCAATGTCGACAGCTATACGGAGCTGGAGATCCAGCGCGCGCTCGCCCGCCTGCTCAAGGGCCGTACCGCCATGGTCATCGCCCACCGGCTTGCCACGATTCGCGGCGCTGATCGGATTATCGTGCTGCAGGACGGCGCAATCATCGAGACCGGTAGCCATGATGAGTTGATGGCGATGGGCGGTCTCTACAGCAGGCTCTACCGGATGAACTACGCCTCGTTCGACGACATTCCGGATGAGGAAATCCAGCGTCTGAGTTCCGACGACGGCGATCAGCCATAAGCGAGCGGGAGGTGTTGATGACACGGAATCTTCTGGTGACGGGCGCCAGTCGCGGCATTGGACGCGATGTTGCCCTGAGGGCGGCCGAGCGCGGTTACGCGGTCGCAGTCAACTACACGTCAAACCAGGCCAAAGCCGACGAGGTCGTTCGAGCGATTGTCGATGGCGGCGGAAAGGCGGTTGCCATTCAAGCCGATGTTTCCGACGTCGGTGAGGTCGAGCGGTTGTTCAAGACCATCGACGAGGAACTTGGCACGCTGCACGCTCTCGTCAACAACGCCGGCGTTGGCGCAACACAGGACATGCTTGAGGACACCAAACCGGAAGATCTCGTGCGCACGTTTGAAGTGAACGTGTTCGGCCTTTTCTATTGCTGCCAGGAGGCGGTCAGGCGCATGTCGACCAAACATGGCGGCGAAGGCGGCTCTATCGTCAACATCTCCTCGGCGGCGGCGCGTTCCGGCGGTGTCAACGCCTTCATCGACTATGCCGCGTCGAAAGCGGCGGTCGACCGGATCACGACATCGCTCGCCATGGAGGCTGGCGCCTTTGGTATTCGGGTCAACGCGGTGCGGCCGGGCGTCACCGAGACCGACATGATCGAGGCGATCCGCGAGATCGAACCCGAATGGATCGAACAGGTGGTTCAGACCATGCCCATGGGGCGGCTGGGCACGGTGCGCGAGATCAGCGATCCCGTTCTGTGGCTGCTGTCGGACGAAGCCGCCTATGTCACCGGCACCCTGGTCGACGCGTCCGGCGGCCGGGCGATGCCTTGATCCAGACGGCTGAGGCAGTCGCGTCGACTTGACCAAACCAAACTCGTCCTTGATCGGCAGGACCTTGCCACCTAGCGTTCTGGCCAGTCTGTTGTTCCTAGAAGGCCTCCGTTGAAACGTATCGATCATTGGTTGACGCCGCTGTTGACGCCGCGCTCCGTCGCCCTTGCCGGCGCATCGCGCACGGTGTCGACGATCATGACGACGCTGAACGCGTTGGGTTTCGATGGCCCAGTGTATCCCGTAAACCCGCGTCGCGAGGAGGTCGATGGCGTCGCTTGCCATCCCTACCTGACGGACCTGCCGGAGCCGGTGGATCTTGCCGTCCTCGCGGTGGGCGACGAGCGGATCGAGGAACAGCTCGCACTAGCGATCAAGAGCGGTGCACGGGCGGCATCGGTCTTCGCAAGCTGCGTGATCGACGAGGACGCCGAGATTCCCCTGGCCGAGCGTCTGACGGCCATGGCGCGCGAGGCCAACCTGCCGATCTCCGGCGGCAACTCCATGGGTTTCTGCAACTACGAGGCCGGTATCCGTATCAACTCGTACCCGTTCAGCGACCGCGAGCCCGGCTCCATGACGTTCCTGTCGCAGTCCGGTTCCGTGTTCGGCGCCTTCACCAACAACAACCCGCGTCTGGATCTCAACCTCGCGGTGTCGTGTGGGCGCGAACTGACGGTGAGTGCCGCCGACTATATGGACTACGTGCTCGAGCTTGAGTCGACAAAGGTCATCGGCATGTTCCTGGAGACGATCCGCGATCCCGCTGGCTTCATCGCCGCGCTCGAAAAAGCGGAACGGCGCGGCGTGCCGGTGGTCGCGGTCAAGGCGGGCCGGACCGAGAAGGCGGCGAAGATGGCGGTCAGCCATTCCGGTGCGCTCGCCGGCGACGACATGGCCCATGATGCGGTCTTCCGCCGCTATGGCCTGCTCCGCGTCGACACCCTCGACGAGCTCGCGGCCTCGATGCTGATGATGAACGTGGACCGCCCGACCGGTCCCGGCGACCTCGCCACGATCCATGAATCCGGCGGCGAGCGAGAACTGATCGTGGACCTGGCCGAGGACCTCGGCGTGCCCTTCGCCCAGATCAACGAACAGACCGTCGCGCGGCTTGCCGAACGTCTCGATTTCGGCCTGGCGCCGGAAAATCCCTGCGACGCGTTCGGCACCGGTCACGATTTCGACGGCATGCTGCGCGACTGTTTCCAGGCGCTGGTCGACGATCCGCAGACTGCTCTCGGCGTCTTCTTTCTCGATCTCAACCAGGACAACTGGTACAGCCCGGCTTGTGCCGCCGCGTGCATGGCGGTGCGCAACAACACGACCAAGCCGGTCGCGCTGGCGACAAACTACAGCGCGGTCAATCATCACACGATCGCGGTCGAATTGACGGCCGAGGGGCTGCCGGTGCTGGACGGCACCGTCGCGGCACTGAAGGCGGTGCGCCATGCCTTTCACCTGCGCGACTGGCGCGAGAGGCCCCGCGACATGCCGGCGCCGGTCGATGTGGCGGTCAAGGATCGCTGGCGGCAGCGTCTGGCGACCGGCGAGCCGTTCGATGAAGCCGATGGCCTGGCGCTGCTCGCCGACTATGGCATCGGTGTGCCGCAAAGTCGTATCGCCACGACCAAACACGAGGCGGAGGAGGCGGCCAACACCTTCGGCTTCCCCGTCGTGATGAAGACGGCAATGCCTGAGATCCACCACAAGAGCGATGTCGGCGGCGTCGTGCTCAACGTACCCGACGTCATCGCCTTGCGCGCGGCCTATGACGACCTCGCCGAACGCCTGGGACCGCGCGTGCTGGTCGAGCCCATGGTGACCGGCGGCGTCGAGCTGGTGCTGGGCGTCACCATCGATCCGCAGTTCGGGCCCATGGTGCTGGTCGGCGCCGGCGGCGTGCTGGTTGAGGTCATGGGCGATGTCGCCGCGCTTGTCGCGCCGGCGCCCGCCTGGGAGGTGCGACGGGTGATCGACGGCCTTGCCGTGCGCAAATTGCTCGACGGCGTGCGCGGCGGCCCGCCGCTGGATGTCGAGGCCGCGGTCGAAGCGGTCGTGCGGCTCTCGGTGCTCGCCGCGGATCTCGGCGATCTCCTGCGGGAGCTCGACGTCAATCCGCTCCTGGTGCGCGAGGAGGGGGCCGTCGCGCTCGACGCTCTGGTGATGCCCGCCTAAAGCCGCGAGTCGCCGGATTCAGCGTTGCGTTGCAGAGCGGGTACGCTGCTCCCGCAAGGATAGGTCTGTTGACTGCCGGGACGGCCATGTTCTTTCTTTGTTTGTCACGATGATGTCAGGCCT
>JBCCIS010000059.1 GCA_039028155.1 Pseudomonadota bacterium | reverse complement strand
TGCCGGGTCGAAGGGTTCAAACGAAACGGCCGACGCATCACCGAGGTCGAGACGAGCCAAGGCAACGTGAAGGCCGAGATCGTGGTCAACGCGACCGGCATGTGGGGCCACGAACTGGGCGGTCTGATGGGTTCGCGTGCGCCGGCCTTCGCGGTCGAGCACCAGTATCTGGTGACCGATCCGATCCCCGACCTGCCTGAAGGCATGCCGACGGTAAGGGATCCTGATCTGTTGCTCTATTGGAAGCCGGAGGTGCGCGGCATTGTCGTCGGCGGTTACGAAAACAACACACCGGCCTTCGCGCGTGACGGCATTCCCGACGGCTGGGACCAGCAGCTTCTGCCTGACAACTACGAACGCTTCGCGCCGCTGGCCGAGAATGCCGCCAAGCGCACACCGGTGGTTGGTGAAGTCGGCGTACGGCAGTTGATCAACGGCGCGATCCCGATGTCGGCGGATGGTGACTTCGTGATGGGGAAGGTCGCGGAGTACGACAACGTCTTTACGTCCTGCGGCTTCATCTATGGCATCGCGGCCGCGGGCGGCGCGGGTGAGGTGATGGCCGAGTGGATCATCGATGGCCGGCCCTCCATGGATCTGTGGCCGCTGGACGTCCGGCGCTTCCAGTTCCACCACAACACCCGCGCCTTCATGTACGACCGCGGCATTGAGATCTACGCCAAGCACTACGCCATGAAGTGGCCGGTGGAGGAGCACAGTTCGGTCCGCGAGATCCGCAAGAGTCCGCTTTATGGTGTCCTGAAGGAGAGGGGCGCGGTGTTCGGCTCGAAAGCTGGATGGGAACGGCCCAACTGGTTCGCGCCGGACGGTGTGGAGCCGGTCGACGAACCGTCGTTCGAATGGCCCAACTGGTTCGAGCATGTCGCCCAAGAGCACAAGGCTGTGCGCGAGCGGGTCGGCCTGTTCGATCAGTCGTCCTTTGCCAAAAGAGAGATTGTCGGGCCGGGCGCGATGGCGGCCTTGCAACACCTGGCGGTTGCCGATGTCGACCGGCCGGCCGGCAGCGTCATCTATACGCAGCTGCTGAACGACCGTGCCGGGATCGAAGCTGACCTGACGTTCTGCCGATTGGACGAGAACCGCTATTACGCGGTGACCGGCACGGCGTTCGGCGATCACGACTTCGGTTGGATCGCGCGCCACCTGCCCGATGACGGGTCGGTCCACATGGTCGACGTGACATCCGGATATGCCGTCCTGAACCTGGCCGGGCCCCATGCGCGGGATGTGTTGGCGGCGGTGACAGAGGAGCCGGTCGATGGCGAGGGCTTCGGCTTTGCCAAGGCCAAGCACTTGACGGTCGGCGCCGCCCCGGTACTGGCCATGCGGGTCTCCTATACCGGCGAACTGGGCTTCGAACTGCATATTCCCAGCGAATACGCGATCCATGTCTATGGTGTCCTGGAGGCGGCGGGCCGCGATGTTGGTCTGGTCAATGCGGGTTACCGCGCGCTCAACAGTCTGCGCATGGAAAAGGGCAACCTGGCCTGGGCGGCCGACATGTCGCCGGACTACACGCCCTATCACGCGCGCATGGAGCGCTTCGTCTCGAAGCGCAAGAACGAATTCATCGGCGCCGAGGCGCTGGCCAAGGTCGCCGAGACCGGACCCGACCAGTTGCTGTGCACCTTTGCGCTGGCCCAGACGGTGCCTGTCAACGGTGGCGAGGCGATCCTGCGCGACGGCCGCGCGCTGGGCGTGACGTGCAGCGCGGATTTCGGCCATACGGTCGGCTGCCCGATCGTCTATGGCTATGTGCCGGTGGACGATGCAGTCCACGACGATTACGAGGTCGAGGTCTATGGTCAGGCCGTCAAGGCGAGACGCCACGACGGGCCGCTTTATGACCCTGATGGCGTGCGGTTCCGGGCGTGACTGCCGGTGACAAGAAGAGGGGGGAAGCCATGACAGACGATGTTATCGACAACGAAGAATTGGAGCGCCGGGCGCGGGCGCGTGCCGTCGCCGCCGAGGTGATCGGCGAAGGCAAGGTCGATGCGGAAAGCCTGCCGTTGGAGCCGCTGGCCGGCATGACAAACCGCAATTACCTGATTACCGTAAACGGCGCGCGTTACGTGGTGCGGATCCCCGGCGCTGGGACGGAGGAATATGTCGATCGCGCTGCCGACTGCCAGGCCGGCCAGTTGACCGATGAGGTCGGTGTCGGCGCGACGCTGGTGCACTATGACGTCGCGGCGGGCATTCAAATCACGGCTTACATTGAGGGCAGCGTCGACATGCGTCAGCCCGGCGTGCTGGACGATCCCGATGCGGTACGGCGCGCGGCGCGCGCCTTCCATCGCCTGCACACCTGTGGCAAGCAAATGTTGAACCGCTTCGAACCGAAGTCGGTGGCGCAGGAATACCTGGATGTCTTGCGCGCCAAAGACGCGGCGCTTCCGGAAGGTTACGAGCGCGTGCAGGAGGAGGCCGAGGGCATCCGCGCGGTCCTGAACGACACCTGCAAGGCGTTCGTGCCCTGCCACAATGACCCGGCACCGGAGAACCTGGTCGACACGGGCGAGCAGGTCTTCATCCTGGACTGGGAGTTCGGCGGCAACAACGACCCCTATTGGGATCTCGGCGATTTTTCCGTCGAATCGGACTTCACGGAAGAACAGGACCGGATCTTCCTGGAGGCCTATGTCGGGCGTGAACCGACGGCAGCGGAGATGGGCCGCATGCAGATGCAGAAGGCGTTGGTCTTCCTGCTGTGGACGCTGTGGGGCGTGTTGCAGCACGTCAATGCCAACCCGCGCCCGGCCTATGAGTTCGCGAGTTACTGGGAGTACGCCATGAACCGCTTCACCCGCTGCCAGGCGATCATGAACCGGCCCGACTTCCCTGACTTGATCGAGGCCGTGAAGCGCGGCTGATTACTTGAACGAGTGCGGGCCTGTCGACGATGCTGTAGGTTGGCCTTTGTCGGCGCGACGGATGCAGGTTTCGCGCCGCGTTAACAATGAGGGGAAGTTCATGAAAGCTATCTTGGCTATCGTCATCGCAACCGTCGCTTTGGGCGCATGCACCGATCGGTTCAAGCAAGAAGAGAAAGATGTCGCGAAGCCGGTGAGCTGTGCCACCGCCGAGGGTGATATCCGTGTCCTGGAAAGCGAAAAGGCGCATGTCGCCCAGGAGATGGCCTCCGGTGTCTTCGCGTTCGTGCCTGCCGCCATTGTCTACGGTGTCGTGACGGGGACCGAAGAGGAACGCCTTGAGATCGCCGGCGGCGAATACAACGAAAAGATCGACGCCAAGATCGCCGAGATAAAGGCGGCCTGCGGCGTCTAGGCGCAGCAGGCACAGGCGACACTAGAGACACACGCCGTGTTGGTTGCCGAACACCGGCGCAAGTGGTGGGTGTTGACCGCTATGGGCGGGGTCATGGGCGTGATCCTGCTGGATGAGACCGTGGTCGGTGTGGCGCTGCCGACCATGCGCCACGACCTCGCCATGAGCGAGGCAACATCACATTGGGTGATCAACGCCTATCTGCTGGTTTTTGCCGGGCTGGCGGCGGCCGGCGGCAAGATGGGCGATTTGATCGGCCACAAGGTGACGATGCTGGGCGCGGTGCTGTTGTTCGGCCTGTCGTCGCTGGCTTGCGGTTTCGCCGTTGACGGTACGACGTTGATCGTCGCGCGCATCGTGCAGGGCATTGGCGCGGCGCTGATCTTTCCAGTCTCGCTCGCCATGGTGTCGATCGCCTTTCCACCCGATGAACGCGGCATGGCGCTGGGCATCTACAGCGCTGCCGGAACGTGCTTCCTAGCGCTCGGCCCGTTTGTCGGCGGTCTGATGATCGATGTGCTGTCGTGGCGCTGGATCTTCTGGATCAACCCCTTCGTTGCCGCGGCCATCGGCTTCATGGTGTTGGCCGCGTGGCGCGACCCCGAGCGCGACGCGCCGCCCGGCCGAATGGATTGGCCAGGCCTTGTGACGCTGGTCGCCGGCCTCAGCATGATCGTCTTCGCGCTGATGGAAGGCCCGGAACTCGGCTGGGCGGATCCGATTATCCTCGGCCTGCTGGTCGGCGGCTTCGCGATGATGGCGATCTTCACGATCGTGGAGGCGCGCATCAAGCCGCCGTTGATCGACATCGCGATGTTTCGCAGCGGCTCGTTCACGGTGTCGAACCTGGTCATCTTCGCCGCGCAGTTCAATCAGATGGCCGTCGTCATCTTCGGCGCGCTCTATCTGCAGGACATTCTGGGCATGAGCCCGTTGATGACGGGCGTGGCGTTGCTGGTCGCAGTCGGCGCCGTGCCCATAACCGCCGTACCCACGGGTCGGCTGACCGACCGGTGGGGCGCCAAAAAGGTTGCGTTGACCGGCCTTTTGATGGCGACCGTTGCCCAGTTGTGGCTGGGCATTGCGTCGGGATGGCAGAGTTACGCCGTCATGATACCGGCGCTGACCGCCTGGGGCATGGCCAATGCCGCCATGTTCGTCGCGCCGCGCCACATCATCACGGCCGCCATCCCGATCGCCAAACACGGCCAGGCAAGCGGCATCATGATGACCATGCAACAACTGGGCGCCACGCTCGGCGTCGCGGTCATGGCGCTGTTCTATACGATCACGGGGAGTTATGGATCGGCGTTCTTCGTGACCTGCGTGATGACGTTCCTGGTTTTGGTGCTGACCGTGCTGTTTGTGCGTTCCGACAGCTCCGGGGCCGATCGTTCCGTGCCGTGAAGCAGCAAAAGACCCATTAACTACTTCAATCCAAAGACTTTTTTGGATACCGATTCGATATTTGCGGACACCAAGACAACCGACTAAGAAATGCGATCCGTCACACATTGTTCCGGCATCACGCCTTATTCTGAGATCGGGTCAAAGGAACCCGTCGGGAGGCACCTCCCGTCCGCGAAGGCGACGTGGTTTGGAGACGTCATCTTCGTGTTGAGTGCGAACAATGAGGAGTTGTCGGCACCATGGCCGAAAGTCGCCTCACGAAACTGCGGGCCACGGTCGTCGCGATTTTGACCATCGCGACGTCAACGGCGTCCGGCGTGCTGATCGCCGAGTACTTCATGCAGAATGACAGCAACACGCGCTCGGTCCGTTCGGAGATGTCCCGTCTGGAGCATTGGATCGGCGGCATGGATGTGTACGTCGTGACCGTCATCGTGGCGGTGATCGTTCTGCTGGGTATTGCGTTCTTCGCCCGCAGCAAAGCCTGACGCTATCCAACCTTTTCCATCGTTGTAACATCGGCTTGAGCGGACTGTGGTTAGATGGAACCACTTGTCGGTTCCATCTGGTGATGTGAAACCGCTGTCTATCTATGCGCTGAGACGGCTCTCCTGCATGGATGTCATCGCGACGCGGTTTCTTCAAGACAGGATCTGCTCTGAAGGGTGAATGTTTGGGCTGGCTTGTGCCATGTTCTCTGGAGTCATCGCATTGCCGGAGTCAGCTCATGATAACCCACACGTTCTTTGTCATCGCCGTGCCGAATCTTGAGGCGTCGGCCGCGTTCTATCGCGATGTTATGGGGTTCGAGGTTCGTGAGATCGGCGATCCCGGCTGGCGCATGTTCGTAAACGACAACTGCCGCATCATGGCGGGCGAGTGCCCAGACGCCATACCGGCCGCCGATCTGGGCGATCATTCCTATTTTGCCTATCTCGTGGTCGACGAGGTCGACGACTACTTTGCGGCCGTGAAGGCAGCGGGCGCGGAGATCCTGAAGGACGTGCGTTCGGAACCCTGGGGCATGCGAGAGTTCGCTCTGCGCACCGTTGACGGCCACCGCATAATGGTCGGCAAGGATCTGGACATCTGAATCGTGAGAGGTGAGACACACATGCTGTGTTCCGTGCTGATACGCCGCCTGAAACCGGGCGCGACCTATGATGACTTCCGCGAAGCCTGGAAACCGAATCAAGGGTTCGGCGTGCCGGTCCGCGTCATCAACGCACAGTCGCTGGACGACCCCAACGAAATCGTGTCGGTCGGATTGGTCGACCTGCCGACCGAGGATCTGCCTGCCATGTTGAAGACGGTCGCTGAAAGCGAAGCGCGCCGGCACGAGCAGATTGCCCACGTCATCGAGGAAACTGTGCACAAAGGGATCTATGAGATCGTGGACGACGACGATCTCTCATAGCGGCGTGAGAAGAAGGGCGCGTGCGTTAGGCCAGGCGCGCGACGGCGCGCACGCCGCCCAGATTGCCGCCCTGGAACAGCTGGTCGACCGTGTCATAGAAGGCCGCGAGCTCGGTCACCGTTTCTTCGCCGTGCAGGGCGACGTGCCGTTCGCGATCGGCGCGGTAGGCGATGTTGCGCTGGCGCGTGAATCCGGCCCAATCATCGGAAAGGTCGTCGAGCCGGATGTCGGTTAAACCAGCATCGGCGAGGTGCGCGCCATAAACGTTAAGGCGCGGCAGCGATTGGCCGTAGAGTTTGTCGCGCACCAATACCGTCTCGTCGGCGGTGAAGTCGCCACGGCCGAAAAGATCCTCGACATAGAGACCGCCCGACGGTTTCAGTGCTGCCGCGATGTGTGCGAAAAGAGCCGCGGGATCGGCGATGTGGTAGAGCGCGAGCCAACTGACCACAGCGTCATAGGCGCCGGTTTCGAGCGGGCCGTCCATAACGTCGCCGCACCGATGGGTGACAAGCTGGGCAAGGCCGCATTGTTCGGTGAGCTTTTGGGCGACGGCGTCGAGGTCCGGCTGTAGTTCAAGCGCGGTGACACGGCAGCCCGTGCGGTCGGCGATATAGCGCGCCGGTCCGCCAAGGCCAGATCCGATCTCCGCGATGTTGCTGTCCGCGTTGACGCCCAGCTCGAGGATCGCGCGGTCCATCGCGTCGGTGCCGTGGTAGTGCAGATTGTCGAACGGGCTCAACTGGTCGACGGTGAGCACGCCGTCGGGGTCGATGCCTGCCGCTTCAAGCTCTCTGGCGATGCGCTCGAGGTGAGCGTAAAGACGCATGGACTTAATGCCGGTTGACGTCACGTCAGCAGCTCCTTTGCCGCGAGGTATGATGTTGCGGGCAACGTACGGGCGATCACGATAAACCTCTTCCGCCCCTACCACACCACGCCTTGCGTCAGGACCTGCGCGGCTTCGTCGACGTAGCCCATCGAGCGGGCGAGCATACGCAGACGCTGGTGGAACTCTTCGCGCGAGACGTTGCAGATCTGCAGGTGCCGGTCGGCGCCAGTGAAGTTGGTGCGTGCATGCAGAACACGCTGGTTATCGAAGATCAGCGTGTCGCCGGCCTGAAGCGCAAAGCGGGCCTGGTTTTCAGGCGCCATCATCAAGGCCGAGAGTTTGTGATAGGCGGCAAAGAATGGTTCGACCAGATCGGCCGGCAGATCCATCGGTCCGGACGAACGGGTGTGGATGCGCACGCCGACGATGTTTTCGTTCTCGTCGAGCGCGAACATCCGGGTGTGGCAGCGCTGGTCGATCTGATCTTCGTGAATGCGATGGAAAACGTTGGGCGTGCGGGCGAGCAGATCGAAGCTGCCGGGGTCCTGGTGTCGCAGGGTCTCGCCCAGGTGGAAACCGTCGACCAGGATCGAATCGCCACCTTCGTCCGCCGGACGGATGCAGCCCAGCACATTGATGCCGGGTGGCGCGAAACGGTAGGCCTCGTCGGTATGTGGCGGCACCGTGCGGAAGGTGTTGCCCATGGTGTTGTGCTTGCCCTTGGGCGAGAGGTCGAAGATCCGGTCGTAGGCGGAAACGCCGAGATCGCCAATCATCATCGCGACCTCTTCGACAAAGCCCGGTTCCTTTGGGCCGCCGCGGACCAAAACAAACCCGTAATCGCGAAGCTTGCGATAGAAGTCCAGGCGGTCGTTGTCATTGTTGAGCGCGGCTTCGTAGTCGACCGCCGGCGGCGCGTCATTGATGGTGGCGTCCCACAGGGTCGGGTGATGCCGGCGCGCGGCGCGGGCTTCATCGTCATAGCGGTTCTGGCGCAACCACGCGGACGGATAGCACGATTGGTGGCTGTCATGCGCCCAGGTGATGGTGAGTTCACCGCCATCACCGATGGCGAGCGACGACGGACGCACATCGAGCGGCACGTCGCTGGGCACGACGAAACGCTTGCTGGAATAGCTGTCGCCGCAGAGTTCGCAGTAGCAGCAGTCGCGCAGCCAGACGAAGTGGAAGAATGAGTCGAGACCGTCGGCCCACGAGACGGTCAGGCCGTTGGCCTGTTCGGAGACATCGCTGAGCGCAACGGGTTCGCCGGAGAAATCCTGTTGAGCAAGACCCATGAGAGACCTCCTTTGCTTGGAGGATTTCACACCCAAGGGAGCGCAGGCGCAAGGACGATCAGGCCGGAAGCGGCCTCGACCAGCAACTGGTTGGTTCCGCATCGCCAAACCCCAGCGACTCGTAGAGCTGGTTTGACGCGTCGTTGTCGAGATAGGAGCCGATGATGGCGCGGCGTGCGCCCAGGCCGTGCAGCCGGCGTAGTCCCTCGGTGATGACCGCGCGCGCGAGGCCGCGGCGCCGGTGGGCGGCGTGACAGCCGACGGGCTCGAAGACGCCGAGCCGGTTGTCGGCGTCGAGCCAGATCGTCGTGAAGGCGGCGACGTCGTCGTTGCCATCGGCAACGACCAGGTCGAGGTCGGGGCGATAGGTGGGCGAGCTCATGGCATACCGGTAGCGCGCCTCGGTCATCTCGGACGGCGCGAAGGCGTCGCGGTGGGCGTTAACGCGCTGGGCGACATCGCGTTCGGCGTCCAAAAGGCGGATTGCATACCCGTCGGGCAGGGGTGCTGGTCGTGGTGCTGCATCGATCAGACGTTGACGGTAGACGATGAGTGGGCGTTCGTAGGCGTATCCGCGCTGTCTGAGAATCGCCTGACGCGTGGTGTCGCTGTCGAAGGTCTGGACCTGGAATGTCACGGGCGCGCCGTCACGTTGCTGACGAAGGCGGCGGTCCTCGGCCCAGCCGATCATAATGTCTTCAAGAGCTTTGTGCGTGGGATGTGCAAAGATATCGACCTCGTCATCGATAGGCCACGCGAAGCCCGCGAGTTCGCCCTCGGGCGTGAACCACAAATGCGCTGTCGCGATCTCCTGAACGGGATCGTCGCTTTGGCAGCGCCACCAGTCGAGGTCGCCGATGGTGCACTGAACGGGGAAACCGCCATCGGCGAATAGACGCACGAGGAGCTGCCGCAGGAGCGCGTAGTCAGACTCGTCGCGATAGGCGCGGTCGTTGTAAGTGGATGACGCGTGGTTTGCTGTCATGAGCGCACATGTCCGGCTGCCCGTCGCTCAGGGCGCGCCGGATTCCAGCAAGGCGGCGATCTCGACGCCGGTCTGGACGACATCGGTGTAGTAGTCGGTATCGATAGCCTCGCGGTTTTCCAGGACAGAATAGAACGCCATCGCCATGTCGGTCGGCGGGTCGGCGAACAGAAACTGGCCGCCATAGCCGCCGTGGCCGATCCAGCGACCGTTGGTCATGAGCTGGTTGGAATAGCTCATCCAGCTTCTGGGTTCGGGCATGGCGGGGCCGGGGTGGGCGATGGATTGGGCGGTGAAGGCGGCATCGCCGACCTGGCGGCCTTCGACGCCATGGCCGTGGCGCGCCAGCAGCAGGCCGTAGCGGGCGAGGTCACGGGCGGTCAATAGGCCGCCGCCGCTGACGACGGGTACGCCTTCGCGATCGCAACTGATATGGAACGTGCCTTCGATGCCGGCCGCCTCGATGATGTCGAGCAGCATGGTTCGCAGCGTGCGGCCGGTGATCCGTTCGGCGATCCAGCCGAGAACATCGGTGTTGGCGGACTTGTAATCGGCAGCGCCGGTGTGGTTCGTCGTGTCGTCGCTTTCGACGCCGACGACGAAGCCGCGCAGGCTTTCCTCGGCGCTGTCGCCATAGGGCAGGCGCCAGCCCATCGCGACTTCCTGGGCAAAGACATCGGCGTGGACGTCGCCATAGTCTTCCGAATAGTTGTTGATGACGTCCATGTTGGCGACCTGCTGGACGGTCGCCCCGGCATAGCCCGATCCCATTTCCGGCAGGTAATGATCGACGCGCTGGTTCATGTCGAGCAGGCCTTGGCCGGCCAGGTTGGCGATCATCAGATGCACTGTGGTCTTAGTGATCGACTGCATCGAATGAACCCGGTCGGGGCCGAAGTCCGGCGCGTAGCGCTCATAGATGACGTCACCGCCGCAGACGACCGCCATGGCGGAAAGGAACGGGGTCGTGGTCAACTTCTGAACACGTGGCAGGTCAAGAATGCGCATATCGGCCGACTTCTTGAGCGGCAACACGGCGGGCGCGCGCAACGAGAAACTGGCCCGGGAGAGGGTGTGCAGATTGTGGAAACCCCAGCGGCGCGTATCCGCGCGGCTCCAGGACGACAGGTTGTCCGGGCCGACCATCAAGTCAGGGTTCGGGTAGGCGTCGTGCGCGGTTTTGGTCATCAGAGGTACTCCTATCGCTCAGGCCGAGCCGGGCTATCGCAGATGAGCGGCTTTGCTATCATGAGGCGTGTGCGCAGCCAAACACGGGAGTCGGAAAGTGACAAACCTGAACGAGATGATTGAAGACCTGAAACGCCGCCGCGACGAGCTGGCCCTGAAGATCCACCTGGGTTCCAAGGACGCCCAGGACGAGTGGGACGAACTTGAGAAGAAGTGGTCGGCGTTCCAGAACGACGCGGAGTTGAATGAGAGCGGCAAGGCGATCGGCGGTGCGATCGATCAGTTGGGGTCCGAGCTCGAGAAGGCGTATGAGCGGTTGAAGAAGGCCCTGTAGCGACAAAGGAGAGCGCGATGCCCACCAAGGAGGCGCTACGCGCCGAGATAAGAAACCTGCGCGCGGAGATCGATGAGATGCGCCGCGCGCGTGAGGAGCAAGAAGCCGCGGCGTCGAGGCGTGAGTGGGCCTCGGCGACGCACGGCTATGACGACGACACCTCCATGTCGGGTATCGACGACGGTAACGGCCTTGATGACGAGGATGGTGAAACTGATGACGGTAACGCGACCGGCGGGGACGAACACGAGAGTCAGTTGAAGGATATCGAAAAGGCGCTCGGTGATTTGGCCGACGAGGCTGGCAAGGAGATCGCCGAGCGCCCGCTGGTCGCCGTCCTCGCCGCATTTGTTCTGGGCGTCGTCGCCGGACGCCTGTTGAGCCGGTAGGGAGCGGAACCATGGATACGCTGATCCGCAACCTGCGAATTTTGTGGCGCACGGAACGCCTGCTGACAGAGCTCAGGCTGCGCGCGATGCTGCGGCGAACCAGCCTGTTGCTGATCGCCGGCATCGTCGGGCTTTTCGCCTTCGCCATGTTGAACGTGGCGGGTTACCTCTATCTGGCGCCGATCCTGGAGCCGACGCTGGCCGCGCTTGTTGTCTCCGCGATTGATGCGGTGCTGGCGATCATTCTGTTGATCGGCGCGCAACCGCAGAAGCCGGGCACCGAGACGCGCATGCTGGAAGAGGTCCGCGACATGGCGCTCGCCGACCTGGAGGCCGGCGCCAAGTCGGTCGAGGCCGATTTGCGCGCGGTGAGGTCCGAGGTCGAGGGCATCACCGAAAGCGTCAAGTCGTTCGCCCATAACCCGATGGGCGCGCTGAACCCCCAGACCATCGGCCCGATCATGTCGATGCTGGCGAACCTGATCCGCGGCAAGAAGGACAAGGGTACCGACTGACGTCTAGCTGCTGGTGACTGGCGCCAGTATCTCGGCGTTGGTGAGGGCAAAGTCGGGATCGCCGTCATCCATATCCCAGCTTGCCGACAGACCTGTATAGGCGAAGGTCATGTCGAGAATGCGCTGGGGTTCGATGTCCAACCTATCTCCATAGAGCGCGGCCAACCGCCGGAAGCGGTCGGCATCGTGCACGATCTCGGCATGGGGGTAGGGGTTGCAGAGCTGGTTGGCGATGTCGTAGGTGCGTTCGCCCAGCAACGCCTTCGGGTCGATCGCCAGCCAGCCGCGCTCACCGCCGTCCAGGACATTGCCGTGATGCATGTCGCCGTGGAGCGGCATCGTGTCGGTCGGCGCGGCAAGCAGGCGCCGCGCCATCGTAGCGCAGCGGCCGAGCAGGTCGCTCTGATGCTCATGCTCGAACAGCGACGAGAACCATTCCTCGAGCGGCCAGAGCGTGGCCGGTGCGGGCCGGGCCCGCGGTGCATGCAGACGTGCGGTGATGTCGGCGAGGATCGTGGCGGCTTCGTCATCCCTGCCGGATGTCGCCATGGCTACCAGCGAGCGTGTGCCAGACGCGCGTTCCAGCAGCACCGCGCGGTCGTCCGACGCCAGCACGCGCACCGCGCCGTCACCGTCGTAGTAGGCGAGCAGGCCGGCGGCGTACTCTTCGTCGCTTGTGTCCTTCATGAGTTTGAGCATGGCGGGCTCAGCACCGAGGCGGGCCGGCACCACCCAGCTTGACGGTGTCTCGATCAGCGCGCCATCGGCCTCGAGCGACCAAGCGCCCAGAGCATGCTGCAACAAGCGGTCGAGTTCGGGAGACGTGTTATCAGGAGAGACCATCGTTTGATGCGATCGAGTATAGCTTATTGCAGAAAGGCAGGGGATGATGACTGCGGCCGGCTTTGGGCATGATGCGTGTACGGTTGAGAATGGATCGATCGTAGGGGGAATCAATGAGAGTTCCAGAATGGGTCGCGGGTTTTCTCGTGGCAGTGACCTTAAGCGCATCAGCGATGGCGGATGACGAGAGCCGGTCGGATTCCATGTCGCGGGACGAGGTGCGGACCGCCGCGATCACCGCGCTGGATGCCCATTTCGAGGCGTTGCACGATGAGCTCGTTGTTGTCCTGCGCGACTATTTCGCCTCGCAGAGTGGCGAGGACCTTGATGAGGTCGAGGCCGAGGTCAAGCCGCTGCGCACCGACTTCCGAAACTTTCGTGCCGGACTCAACGACAAGCTGAGCGATGCGCAGGCGGATGGCGACGATACGGTCATCAGCGACATCAAGCGTGTACGCGAGAAGGTCGATGCCGCGCTGCGTTGCCTGAACGCCATCAGCGGCGGAATCGGCAAGGTATCGAAAATGCGCCGGTCGCAGCCGGAAGCAAAGCTGTTGGTGCCCGAAATCGCCTTCATCGTTCTCGACGAGTATCCGGCGTCGATCGAAGCATGCCCCGAGACGACAGAGACGTTCGCGGACGGCTGGGCGCTTTCAAGCGACTAGTGAAGCCTGCTCAACGTTTCGGCCAGGCCCAGGCGGGTTTGTCGAGGCCTTGGATGGCGGTTTCGCCGAGTTCTTTGTTGAGCGCGTAGACCGTGGCGCCGGCCAGGCGATCGAGCGCCTCGACAAGCGGCGCGGCATGGGAGACAACGATGATCTGCGAACGTTCGGCGGCGGTGGCGATCAGGCGCGCGAGCGGCTCCAGAAGATCGGCGTGCAGGCTGGTCTCTGGTTCGTTGAGGACAAGGAGCGGTGGTGGGCGCGGCGTCAGGAGCGCGGTGACCAACAGCAGGTAGCGCAGTGTGCCGTCGGAGAGTTCGCCGGCGCGAAGGGACCGCAACAGACCGTGCTGTTGCATCACGACCTCGAACAGGCCGTCGGTCACGGTCACGTCGACACTGCCGCCCGGGAAGGCGTCTTCGACGGCCTCGTCCAAGGCGTTGTTATCGCCGATCTCTCGGATGGTCTGGAGTGCCGCCGCCAGGTCGGATCCGTCAGAGGACAGGACCGGCGTGCGGGTGCCGACCTGGGGACGGCGGGCCGGCGCGTCGCGGTCGGTGCGGAAGTGATCGTAGAAGCGCCAGCCGCGCATGCGTTCGCGCAAGGCGAGCAGCTCGCGCGCGCCGCGCGGATCGGCGGCGTGCGTCATCATGCTGTCGAAGCTGGAGAGGTCGTTCAGCACGTGGACGCGTTTGCCGCTGTCGTCGAGCACCTGCACGCTGGGCCCGTTGCGGCTGGCCAACTCGCCGCGGCGCTTCAGGACCTCGCCAACCCAGAGCGCCTCGGCCTTGATCTCCGGGTCCAGATTGAATAGCGAGCGGCCCGATGCGACAGGCAGGCCGAGGTCGATCGCGTACCCGTAGTCTTCGTCGGCGAAACCGAGTTTCAAACTGACGCGGTCGCGCCGCATGGTGCCCTGAACGGGTACGTCGCCGGTCTTCATGGCGCGCGAGAAGGCTTCCGGTCCGGCCCACAGCGTCGATTGCAGGCCGCCTTCGGACGCCAGCGCGCCGACGGCGCGGCCCTGGGCGACATCGGCCAGCAATCGGATCGCGCGGTATAGGCTCGACTTGCCGCTGCCGTTGGGACCGGTGATCACGGTCAGTTGCTCGAGCGGCAGAATGATCTCGCGCAGCGAACGGTAGCCGGAAACGGCGAAGGTGAGGATCATCGGTGACGGTCCGCGTCAATGGGGCGCGGAGTATACCCACTTCCATGGCGCCGATGTGGCAGAAGGTTCAGTGTTGCGGGGCGTCCTGGGGCGTGGCGGCGGACTGCTGCTGCCAGTCGCGGCGCATGTGAAGGGCGACGGCGGCGAGCACGACGGCGCCGCCGATGAAGGTCGCGACCGGCGGCAGTTCGGCGAGGATGAGCCAGGCCCAGATCGGCGCGAGAGGGACGTCGAGGGAGCCGATCAAGGCTGCCTGAGGCGCGGGGATGAGGCGCGTGCCCTCGGTCAGCAAGATGACGGCGCCGGCCTGAACCAGACCGAAGGCAACCAGCCACCAAAGTTCGGCCAGGCTGACGGCGAAGGGATCGACGAGGGCGACCGCGATCACGGTAATCTGCAGCGACGAGAGCGCCATGGCCGGCACCATGGGGGAGGCGGGGAAGCGCCGGATCAAGACCAGCATGATCGCCATGAAGGCGGTCATGACGATGGCAAGCAGGTCGCCGGTCAGGTTCGGCGTGCCGAGCGATCCGCTCATCATGATGACGACACCGACCAGCGCTGCCGCGGCCGCGATGAGCGTGTCGCGTTTCGTGCGTTCCCGCCCGAGAAGCCATGCGATTGCCGCCGCCGCGAAGGGCGCGGTGGCGTAGATCACGACAACGTTGGTGACCGCGGTGAACTTGAAAGAGGCGAGATAGGCGATGGTGGCGATTGTGCCGGTGGTTGCGACCGCCCAGCCCGGCAGGCCCATGACGCCGAAACAGGCCCACGTCGCCCGCCGGTCGCGCCAGGCGACGTAGAGCGCGATGAAGGCGGCGCTGAACAGGCCGCGCCAGAACAGGATGATCCAGACATCGGCCGTGATGCCTTTGGTGAAGATGCCCGCCGTGCTCCACGCGATCGCGGAGATCGCGACGAGCACGATGCCGAGGTGATGGGCGGCCGTCTGTCTCACCCCTCAGCTCTCGAAGATGCCGGTTGGCTTGCCGTCGAGGCTGACCGTGTTCTTCTTCGTCCAATAGGCTTTCAGGCCGGCCTGATCCATCTCGTCATAGAACGGCAGGAGCTGTTCTATCGCGCGCTCTTTCTGAAACACGAACTCCGGTATGCCGGTGCCGCATGAGGTCTGCACGAGATCGATCGCCACGTCGAAGATCTGGCGCGTGCCTGGCAGCGATGGGAACAGACCGACGAGGCTGTCCCACTCACCATCGTGCGGATGGATAGCGCGGGCATGGCCGTAGGCGCGGATGATGCCCGGCTTGCCTTCAAACGCGCAGAACATGAGGGTCATTCGGTCGTTCTCGAGAAGATGCGCCGCCGTCTCGTTGCCGCTACCGGAAAGACTGAGCCAGACGATGCGGTCAGGCGCCATGATCTTCAGCGTGTCGAGCCCTTTCGGCGACAGGTTGACCCGCCCGTCCGGCGCGGCGGTCGCAACGAAGAAGAGCCGCTGGCGGGTGATGAAGTCCTGTTGCGGCTTGCTGAGCGATGTCGTCGGTTTGGCCATAGCGGCGCACCCTCGTGGTCGGTGTGGAGGGTTGGCTTAGCAAGACACTCCTGACACCATGGTGTCAGGAGTGTAGATCTAGTCTTTCGGCCAAGGAGAGACAATGCGACGCGCCGACAGGCTGTTCGAAATCATTCAAATCCTGCGTCAGGCGAGCCAACCGGTGACGGCAGCGGCGCTTGCCGACTCGCTGGAAGTTAACCTGAGGACCGTCTATCGCGACATGGCCGCGCTGCAGGCGATGCGCGTGCCGGTCGAGGGCGCGGCGGGCATCGGCTATGTCATGCGACGCGGGTTCGATCTGCCGCCGCTGATGTTCTCGTCCGAGGAGGTCGAGGCGATCATGGTCGGGCTGTCGCTGGTCACGCGCACGGGCGACAAAGGCCTGCTGGATGCGGCAGATGGCGCGGCGGCCAAAATTGCCGAGGTATTGCCGGAACGCCTGGCCGGCGGACGCGAAAGCGAATGGCTGAAGGTTTCGGGCTGGGGCACACCGCACCCAAGCGTCGACCTGCGCGCATGCCGCCAAGCGGTGCGCGAAGAGCGCAAGCTGGCGATCACCTATTGCAACGAGAAGGGCGAGACGAGCGAACGGACCATCCTGCCGCTGGCCGTCGTCTACTACATCTCCGTCACCGTGATCGCGGCGTGGTGCGAGCTGCGCCAAGATTTCCGACACTTCCGCGCCGACCGGATCGAAGGCATGGACGCGCTGGATGAGCGGTTCAAGGGTGAGGGTGATAAGCTGCGCGCCGAATGGGCGGAAAGCACCGATCCGCTGTTCACGTCATAAACGCGACGCCTAACGGCTTCTCAGTCCCTTCTTCCACATCTTAGCTTCGCGTTCACGCCGCGCCGGAAGACCGGTGTTGTTTGACCACAGCCGGCGCATGGAGAGGATCTCGTCGGATACCGCGGCCAGATTGCCGCTAGCGACGTGGTCACGGATGTTGCGCATCTCCAGCCGGTTCTGGTTTCGGGTGTCCCTCATGCTGGCGCCACGGTTGAAGACCAGGCTGACGAGAACGCTGCGGCACAGGCCGGGCAGATCGTCGAAGCCGGGAAAGGCGCGGCGCGTGCGCTTGACGTAGCTGGGCAGGCTGCGCGCGATAAAGACCTGCCACGACGTGGTCCATGGCATAACGATCCACGACAGCTTGTCGGCCTTGGCCTTGCTACCCGGTTTGCCGAGATGCCGACGCAGCGCGTCGAACGCTTCAGGGGTTAGCTTGTCGGCCCAGTCGGTCTTGAAGATCCGGGTGGAGAAGCGGAGGTCGTAACCGACGCCGATCGTGACGCCGCTGTCGCCGCCCGGCCAATGGGGCTTCGCTGCCATCTTCTCGTAGTAGTCGCGGCTGCCGACCTCATCGCGCGCGATCGCCGTGACGCCTTCGGTGGGCAGATCGGGCGATGGGTCGGGATAGGCCTTGAGCCAGGTGATCAGGGTATCGTCGGCGCCGCCGCGAACCGGCAGCCCGGCAAGGCGCCGGGCATCGGCAATGGCGCGCTTGGTTTGGCGACCGGTCAGGCCGTCGGGCACCAGCAGACCGCCTGTCTTGTTAAGAAGCCTCTGCAGCTTTTTCATTTCGGCTTTGGTCATCGTTCCCCCCAACGGTCACGCACCCAACCGTGTGATCAGACTACGCTTCGCACGGAGAATCTTCCACAAGCCGCCGTTGGGGCGGTCTCCAAGCCATGGCATAGTAGCGGAAATCAAAGCGGGGAAGCGCCATGAAAACCTTGCCGAGTGTTGCCTTTGCCACGGCCATTACCACTCTTGCCCTGGCGGCCGTTGCTGTGCCACCGGTCAAGGCCGACGTCTATATCGCGCAGCCGGCGGGCACCGCCAGCGGCGCCGATGTTGGACGTTACCATTTGGTGTCGGCGGGCGATGGCCTCTATGTCTTTGACAGCGCGACCGGGCGGACGTGGCAGGCGCACCAGGATGAAGAGACCATGGCGGTTCGGTGGGAGCCCACGATCTTCACCGAAACCGAGTCGGCCCTGCCGCCACCCATCACGCCCGATATTCCCGGCATGACGACTTATGAAGAGTAGGTGCGTCTAGTCTAGCAGTCGCGGTGTTCGACGTGACCGTCGGGCATGGTGGTCTTGCAGATAAAGGCGCCGACCGCGGTGATACCGGCGCGGTGCGCGCGTGTGAAGTTGGCGCCGTCCAAGTTGGCATGGCTAAGGACCGCTTCGCGCATGTCGGCTGAATAGAAATTGGCACGGCTGAGATCGGCATGGCGCAGATCGGCGGCACTGAAGTCCGCGTAGGCAGCGTTCGCGTCGGAGAGGTTGGCGCCGTTCAAGACCGCGTTGTTGAATCCGGCGCCGCTCAATTCGGTCTGACGCAAATCCGCATCGGTGAGATCGCTGCCGCTAAAATCCGCACCGGGCAGGAAGAGCGCGGCCATCGGCGCGCCGCTGAGATCACACGAGGTGCAATTGCCGGTTTCCTTAAGGCGCGTCAGATCTGCCTCGTTATAGGCCAATGCCGGAATGGCGAGCATTGATACGAGCGAAAAAACGGCAAGCGCTTTCATCATCTGTTTCCCGTGTGGGACCATGTTAACGATTACTGGGTTTCACGAACGTCCGCAATTGGACGGCCGGCGATAGTTGGCCTGGTCTGTCGCGCGCGGTCAGTGATCGTCCGCACGAGTTGGGTCGATATGCCGTCAAACTCGCACAATTCCTCGGATTCCAGACGGCTTCCACCGTCCCGGGGCGCTGTTAGCTTGGCGGCACCGCCTTCTCAAAGGCGGGGAGGTCGTCGGGCAGATGGATCCATGCGTGCTGATGTTCCGTCCAGATGGTGCGGACAGGCTGCACAAACTGGGGGTCATCGAAACAGCCGAGCGCGATGCCCATGTGGTCCGGCCGCATCTCCAGGGTCCAGTAGAGATTGGTGCCGCAGTCGGGGCAGAAGTGATTGGAGAGGTTGCGTCCGGACTCCGCGACGCGGTCAAAGGTCTTAACGTTGCCGTCGATGCTCTCAACCTGATCGCGCCGATAGTAGGCGCCGATACCGAACGGGCTACCGGTGCGCCGTTGACACGCGATGCAATGGCACGCGACGGCGAAGTCCGGATTACCCTTTACGGTGATGTTGAGCTGACCGCACTGACAGGCGGCGTGACGTTGTGGTTCAGACACGATGAAGCACCCCCAAGAGACGTTCCAACAGGAAACGAGGGATCAGCTTGCGCCAATGCCGCGTAGCGGTCGAGGGGCAATGTATGCGTAGGGCGAGCGCGGAGCGGACGCAGCCGTCAGCTTACCTTGGCTTTACCGACCTCCGGGTGCCACCATTTCGGACGGAACGACTTGTAGCTGTGCTGGACGTCCGGAACGATCAGGTTGGGGCGGTCAAGACTGCCCATGACGAGTGAGATGTTCTTGTAGCCGTCATCGACGACGCAGATGGCACTGCCGCATGTGCCACAGTTGCCGCGTTGCGATTTCTCGGAAGATCGGAAGTAGCGGGGTTCGCCGCCTGGTCCGTTCCACTGGAAGTTGGCCAGAGGAAACTCGACCCAGGCGGTGGTCGGCGCGCCGCTCCAGCGCCGGCACATGGTGCACGAACATATGTGAGGAAACTCGGGCTCCGCGGTGACGGTGTAGCGAATGTCGCCGCACAGACATCCGCCTTCGTAAGTCCGTGGTTTCTTCGCCATGGTCGTGTGTCCCTCCCGTTGTGCAGTGTTGATTGGTCCGTCGTTAGGATTCGACATTGGCCCGTGAGACGGCCTCTTCAAGCGCTCCGGAGACGGAAATCGGCCGGGCCGCGGGGCGTCTTCCGTGATCGGCGAAATCGAGCCGTGCGATTGGCCTTGACATAATATAACTAGAAAACTAGTTATATAAGTCTAATCGAGATGGTGAAGAATCATGGCATCAATTGGCATTGAAGAGGCTGCGCAGGGCTTCGCGGCGGTCGGGTCGGAACCGAGGTTGGAGGTCCTGTTGGCACTGGTCAGAGCCGGCCACGACGGTTTGACCGTTGGTGACATCCAGAGTCGTTTGGCGATCCCGGCATCGACCTTGGCCCATCATCTGCGTTTCCTGGCGGCCGCCGGGGTCGTGACCCAGGAAAAGCAGGGACGCGCGATCATCAACCGAGCAGCCTATGACCGCCTCCAGATTCTGGCCGACTTTCTGTTGAGCGAGTGCTGCCAGGACGCCTTGCGCCCGGCCAACGACAAGGTCGCGGGGAAGGCGTCATGACCGCTCTGGTTCAACGTCTCGGCGCGCTGGGCGGGGTGAAGATCGACCGGGTCTGGCTGGCCGTCGCCGTCGTGTTTGCAGCACTTGCGGTGTTGGACAACGCGCAGTTCGTGCCTTCGCTGACCTTCACCGGCAGCGCCTTGCTGTCGACGGCGCCCTACATCCTGTTCGCCGTCTTGTGCATCGGTTATCTGAAGGCGAGCGGTGCGGAGACAATGATCGCGCGCGCCTTCGAGGGCCGGGAAACACGCATGATCGTGCTGGCGGCGCTGTTCGGCGGCCTTGCGCCGTTTTGCAGTTGCGAGGTCATCCCGTTCATCGCCGGCATGCTGGCGCTGGGTACGCCGGTCTCCGCCGTCATGGCGTTTTGGCTGGCATCGCCCTTGATCGATCCGCCATCGCTTCTGATCACCGCCGGGGCGCTGGGCTGGCCGTTCGCGGTCGCCAAGGCGGTTGCCGCCGTCGGCATCGGGTTGATGGGCGGGTTCGCGATCAAGATGGCGGTGACGCGCGGCTGGTTTGCCACCCCGTTGCGCACCCGCGCGGCCGGCACCGGCTGTGGCTGCGGTCCGTCGCCGTTCGACGGCAAACCCGCCTGGTTCTTCTGGAAGGAAGCGCCGCGGCGTGACGTATTCCGCCGGGAGTCGCTTGCCAACACAGCCTTCCTGTTGAAGTGGCTAGCGCTGGCCTATCTGCTGGAAAGCCTGATGATCGCCTATGTGCCGGCCGAAGCGATTGCCGGTGTTGTCGGCGGGTCGGGTATCGGCCCGATCGTTCTGAGCGCGCTGGTCGGCGTGCCCGCATACCTGAACGGCTATGCCGCGCCGCCCTTGGTCGCCGGTCTGATCGAGCAGGGCATGAGTGTGGGTGCCGGCATGGCATTCATCATCGCCGGTGCGGTGAGTTCCATCCCCGCCATGATGGCGGTCTTCGCGCTCGTCAACCGGCGCGTCTTCGCGGCCTATGTGGTGCTGGGCTTCACCGGCGCCATCCTGGCCGGCTCGGCATATGGTCTGATCATGGGCGGCTAGAGCGGATCGCGATCTGCTCTAGGGATCAGTGTTGGCGACAGGCGTCAACCTGATGTGCCAGAGGTTCGGCCAGTTCTTGCCGGTAACCAGCAAGGTGCCGGGCTCGCCCGTATAGGCGATGCCATTGAGCACGTGGGGATAGACCAAGGTCTTGGGATCCGGGTTCAGGCCGGTCAGGTCGACCCAGCCATTGACCTCTCCCGTTTCGGCCGAGAAGCGGACGATGTAGTCGGTCTGCCAAATGTTGGCGTAGATATCGCCGTCGACATACTCCAGCTCGTTCAGAAATCCGACCTCGCTATAGGCGTCGTGCACGATGATGTGGCGATGGACCCCCATATCATCAGGCTCGATGAACAAGATGGCGGCGGAGCCGTCGCTCATGATCAGGTGTTCGCCATCGGTGGTGAGACCCCAGCCCTGATGCAGGTAACGGAACGATTCAGTCGGCGTGAGATCGTCGGCGCGATAGGTGAAGGCGATGTTGGAGATGTAGGTGAGCTGGTACAGCACACCGTTGAGAGCGACCGCACCTTCGCCGAAGTAGCGGTCGTCGAGTTCGCGCTGGCGGATGACCTCGCCTGTTTCGAGGTCCCATGTCTTGAGCCGCGATTTGCCGTACTGGCCCGTCCCCTCGAAGAGATGGCCGTCGTTCATGAAGAGGGCTTCGGTGTAGTCGGCGGTATCGTGATCGTATGTCTTGAGAATGTCGTAGCGGTAGACCGGGATGGCGGTCTGCCCGTAGATGCGCTCATGCCCGACTTGGGGCGCCTCGCCGTCGTGGAGGATGGGGAGGTCGGCCGCCGCCGGCACGGCGACTAACAACACCACGATCACGGCGCCAAGAAGCTGTTTCACAGAACCCCCATGGGCGAACAGTGCTGGGGGCCAAGCGTAGCCGCCCGGCTTGCGCGAGGCGAACGAATTGACCGGTGTCAGCGGGGCCCGGAACGCGGCAGACGCGATCTGGGGCCCGCCAACCGGGAGGTCAGCCGGTCTGGGCGAGCCTTTCAGGATAAGGGTCGCGCCAGGCCGGCAGTGTCATCATGGCATCGTGCCAGCGGTTGATCTCCTTAAAGCCGTCAAGCGGCATCTTGGCGTCCTGCGCATGCGGCAGCGCGGAAGCGACCGCGAAGTCGGCGATGGTCAGACCGTCGCCGACCAGGCTGTCGCGACCTTTAAGATGACTGTCGAGGACACCGGCGAACTGTTGAAGAAACCCGGTCGATTCTTCCAGCGCTGCCGCGTCTGGGTCGCCCAGGCCGAACGCCGGCTTGATCAGGTGTTGAAAGACGAACGTCTGGGCGTGCCGCGAGAAGTGCGCGGTGTCCCATTGCAGCCAACGCAGCACCTCGACCTGCTGTGCGGGATCGGCGGGCCAGAGGTCTGACCCGGTTTTCTGCGCGAGGTAACACATGATGGCGCAGGATTCCCAAATCCTGGTATCGCCATCGCGCAAGGCCGGGATCTTGCCGTTCGGGTTGACGTCGAGATACTCCGGGCTCTTGTGTTCGCCCTTGGACAGATCGACCAGGACAAACTCGACCGGCGCGCCGGTGTGGCGGGCGACGGCGCAGGGCTTGCGGGCGTTCGGGGTCTCGAAATAGTAGAGCTGCATGGGCTTCCTCCGATGTGGGAAGCCCAGTTTCTAAACAACGAAAATATGATCAAGAACATATACTCGATGACGCTAACATGATCGTGAAGGAGGACCGCGATCATGCCCTATCGCCCAGAACATAAAGAAGAAACCCGCGTCAGAATCATCGAGTGTGCGCGCCGCCTGTTCAACCGGCACGGCTTCAGCGAGGTCTCGATCGATCAGATCATGGCCGAGGCCGGTCTGACGCGCGGCGGCTTCTATAACCACTTCCGCAACAAGGAAGAGCTGTTCTGTGAAGCCGTGAAGTTTTACGCGACCTGCAATCCGTCCGAGCGTTGGGACGGCGTTGAGGTCGACTTCGAGGGCGAGCGTCTGACGTTCGCCGCGCAGATCGTCAATGCCTATCTGTCACGGCCGCACCTGGACGATCTGGATTATCATTGTCCGATGGTCGCGTTGCCGTCGGACATCGCGCGCGCTGGGCCGGCCATGCGCGAGACCTATCAGATGCTGCTGCAAGGCATGATCGGCATGTTCCAGTCGGGCGTCGGCGGCGACGACGAGACGGCGCGCCGCAAGGCGATCGCGATCGCGACGTTGTGTATCGGCGGCATGGTCATGGCGCGCACGCTCGACGATGCCGGTTTTGCCGATGAGGTCCGGGAAACGGCCCGCGATCTCGCGCTCCAGATCGGCGCGTTCGACGACCCGGCCAGCAGCCGGGCGGCTTGAGAAAGATGGAATTTCGTTTAGCGTGACTGGTTGAAGAGCCAACGCCAGAGCGCTGGATCATCATAGGCTGCACGCCAGCTACCATGGCCGTAGCCGGTCACCTCCGAGTACTTGGCGTCGATACCGTTGATCCGGAGTTTGCCGATGAAATCGCGCGTGTAATGCGCGGGCACCTGATCGTCATTTCTGTCATGCCAAGCCCACACTGCGATGTCGGGGAACAGGTCGGCATCCTTGGTGGTCCAGCCGCCCGCAATTGGCACGGCCGCCGCGAACAAGTCGGGGTACTCTATCGGAGCGGCAAACGTGCCGAAACCTCCTGTCGACGTTCCGGTAACGTAGATTCGGTCGGGGTCGATGGCGTACTCGCTCGCGACCTCCTTAGCGATGTTCGCGGCCAAACCAATCGCCGGGAACCAGGCATCCTGAAACTCAGGCTCGTCTGGCAACGCCCAATCGCGGAAGACGGGCGCCATCGGTACAACGACAAAGGCCGGGTAATCGTCGCGCAACCTGTCGTCGGCAAGCGCATAGGCCGCGTAGGCGTTCTTCGACGCGCCGTGCAGTACGACAACCAGAGGATAGGAACGGTTGGGGTCGTAGTCTTCGGGTTCCAGCAGATAGTAGCGGACCAGGAACGGGAAACCCCATGAGAGGTAGACACGGCGATCATAGGTAGCCGTCCGGTCCGCGATCGGTGTGAACGGATAGAAAAAATTGAATGCGATCAGCGCGATCAAGAGTGCGACGACGAAGTAAAGGAGAGGACGAAGGGCCCTCATGCTGCGCGGCCCGACATCGCAGGATGATCCAGCGTGGCGCGAGTCGGTGCGCAAGTTGGCGAAACGTACTGAGCCGTTGTGGACAGTCTGGTCAAGGACATCTCCGCGATCAGATTTGCTACTGTCGCGTGTGTCAGGCCGTTATGTCAATGAGGCGAATAACTTGGGGTCGATGTCTTGCTGACTGGATTTAACGGTCGGCGCCGCAGGAGCCGCCTAAGCCGCCACCGATATTGTCGGTAAAACAGGGCGCGGCGATGGAGTTCTTGTCGCAGGCAGACAAGGTCACGGCACCAAGCAGAGCGGCCGCTATCAAAAGAACCTTCATCGTCAACACACCCCCGTTGCCCGAAACCTGCAATGCCAGTGCCAGCGCGCTGGCCCATCGCTTATGAAGGAACGTGGCGTGGGGCTAGCGCGAAGTCAACGCCGTGGCGGTCACAGATGTGTTGGCAGAGCGCGATGAGGAGCAGCCGGTCCGCTTAGGCCGCACGGCTTACCGTATCGAGTTCGGCGGCGAAGCGCTGGACGGCATCAAGATGAGAACCACTGTCGACGTCGCGCTGCAAAAGGGTGAGGGTGGCGACGGGTTCACGCCCGATCTGCGCAGCCATCTGGCGAAACATCTTGTCGGCGCTCGACGACATCTGCGTCGCGAAGAACGCGACCTCGCGCATGCGCCGTTTGTTGGTGTCGATATAGGTCAGCATGGGTGAGGGGATGTGGCCCGCCCATACCGGACAACCGAGGACGATGAGGCCGAAGCCGGATGGATCGTGATGCGTCGGCTGGATGGGCGCGGCGCGTTTTAAGAGCGCTTCCTTGCCCGAACGCATGTAGTTGAAGAAACCGCCGCGGCTGCGTGCCTCGGTGATGATTTCCGCAGGCGCGCCGGACGCCGCAACGATAGCGTCGGTGACGCGGCGTGTCGTTCCGGTGCGCGAATAGCAGACGATAAGCGTGCTGGTCATGACCGAGCAAGGATAGCGGCCGCCATCGGGCCGCGCCTTGACGCACGTCAACGACCGTCAGCTTTCGTATTCGTCGTGGCGGCGCACCCAGGCCATGGGAAAATCGAGCTTGTCTTCATCGCGTCCCTTGGGCGCGAGGTCGAGAAACTGGTAGGCGCCGATCAGATTGTCGAGGCCGCGGGCATAGCTTGAGTACGTGTGATAGATGGCGCCGTCATCGTCCTTGAAGAAGACACTGATGCCGGGCGCTTCGTCCATGGGAAACTGTGTCTGGTGATAGTTGTAGTAGACCTCGCCGCCGGCCAGCTCATCGGGCGTGAAGGAGACGTGGAAATCGAAGTTGAAGTCGTTGTCGAGCGACGAGACGAAGGGAAAGTGCCAGCCCATGCGCTGCTTGTAGGCGGCGAGCCGGTCAAGCGGAGCGCGTGCAGCGGCGACCAGGGTGACGTCGCGTTGGGCGAGATGGGTGGTGAGGCCGTCGAAGTGGTCGGCGAGGTAGGAGCAGCTGGGGCAACCCTG